>CAYNXM010000001.1:0-3067 GCA_964401105.1 uncultured Lyngbya sp.
AGAAAATCTTGACCCGAGTTACCAATTAGCTGATCGTTGCCATCGCCGCCAAAAACGGAGTCGTTACCCAGATCGCCAAATAGTTGGTCGTTATCCTCGCCGCCAAATAGACAGTCATCCCCTTTACCACCAAACAGGTTATCTATGCCAATACCGCCATTAAGTAAGTCTTGACCGGAGTTGCCAAACAGGATATCGTTACCGTCTTGACCTTCAACGGTATCATTGCCAATCCCCCCTGAGACGCTGTCATTGCCTTTGTCACCCGAGAGAAAATCATCTCCTGACCCCCCCTGCATGGTATCGCTATTACGGCCGCCATACATGATATCTGCCCCCGATCCACCAATCAGAGAATCGTTATCTTTATCGCCGAATATGGAGTCATCTTCGCTATTACCAAACAGAATATCGTCGTTTTGACCGCCGCGAATACAGTCATTACCCACACCGCCTTGAATGGCATCATTACCGAGGTTACCGTTAATGGCATCATCCCCAGCATCTCCAGCGAGGATATCGTTGCTACTTAAGCCAAAAATAGTGTCATCCCCATCTAAGCCAACGATGCTATCTGGTCCCTCGCTGCCTAAAATGGAGTCATTCCCCTCGGTTCCGGTTCCGGTTCCTGTAATCACGATAAAATCCGGTTCCGGTTCCGGTTCTGGGTCGGGTTCTGGGTCGGGGTCAGGATCTGTACCTGGATCTGTACCTGGGTCTGTACCTGGGTCTGTACCTGGATCTGTACCGGGATCTGTACCGGGGTCTGTACCGGGAGTGGGTTCGGGTTCGGGTTCGGGTTCCGGGGGTGTAAAATCATCGGGGGTAAAAATTAGACTCCCCGCAGGCCCTGGTACAACGGTTCCCACGTCCTCGGCAAATAGTGTTTGAAATTGACCGTCTCCAATCGGTTCGACATAAACAACAGTATTTGTTTCAATAGAAACTGCTTCTTGAACGGGTCTTTCATCAACAAAAATTGTTACGCCAGTTTCTTCAAGAAACGTTGTACCGACTCTGCCGTCAAAGGTTTCAACTAAGTCTGAATTTTCAATCGGAAAAATTAGAACAACTTCACTGGTTATGAGTAAAGTGTTACTGGGTAGGGCAACTCGCCCTACAACTGCTGGATCTTCGCTAGGAATTGAAGTCGTCATAATTTAAGTAATTAGTGATGGGTTATTTGTTATTTACGCTTCGTAGAGACGTTATATATAACATCTCTACATGAGAACTAAATTATTACAAAATCATCCTCTTGAATTAGAGTACTGATGTTGGATGTTGAGGGATCAATTGATGCAAAAATTCCTAAGTTAAACGCAGGTAAACTATCATCAGATAGACTCGGATCGTAAGCCAAAACATAACCTCCTGGGAATCCAGGGAATTGTAAGTTATTGCGATAAACAATTAAAGCAGAACTATCGCTAGAGCCATTTTGACCACTTAAAGCTGCATTAACAGCACCAATATTATCAAAAGTATCCTCAAAGATAATTAGTTGTTTACCACTAATATCTGTACCGGATTCACCCAACTGAGTTACAATTTCTCGTTGTAAAGGTGCGGCAGAAGTTCCGATATTAGGAATCAATCCAGAGAAGTTATTTGTACCGGAAAGAATCAAGAATTGATCGTTACCAATGTCATCAAAATCCGTCAGAATATCGGCTTCATTGGGTGTCGTCGGTGGTGTGAGGTAATAGAAAAAGTCATTGCCAATATTGCCTGTCAATTGATCGCTACCTGGCCCTCCAGCAATGGTATCTTCTCCGGCCCCCCCTAACAACGTGTCGTTGTCAGCATCCCCGAACATCAGGTCATTACCCTCTTGGCCAAACAGGTTATCCGTTCCAAGACCACCGAACATCGTATCACTTCCAGCTTCCCCTAATAGGGAGTCACTGCCCTCTTCACCAAACAGGGAGTCATCTCCATCACCGCCTTGAACGGTATCATTACCAATACCCGCCAAAACCGTATCATCTCCGGCTTCTCCTAACAGGGAGTCACTGCCTTGACCGCCAAATAAGGTATCATCATTGGCTTGACCTTGAAGCGTATCATTATCTTCACCCCCGAGGAGTAAGTCGCGACCAATACCCCCAAACAGTAAGTCTTCCCCGGCTTCACCAAATAACTGATCCTCGCCTTCGCCACTGTTGAGGGTATCATTTCCTGCCCCCCCAGTTAAGGTATCGTTGCCGAGGCCACTGACAAGGCTATCATTATTGTTGCCACCACTGAGAAGGTTAGCATCATTTTGACCGATAACGGTGTCGTTACCATCATTACCAAATAGGGAATTATTGCCAGCCCCGCCATCAACAGAGTCATTACCCGAACCCCCAAAAATGGAGTCATTCCCGGCCGCGCCTAATAGCGTATCATTATCTCCATCCCCTTCCAAGACATCATTACCCGCGCCGCCATTAACAGAGTCATTACCCGCATTTCCCCGAACCACATCCCGGCCACCACCAGCCAAGACCGTGTCATCTCCATCCGTCCCAATAATTTGTTCGCTATTATCGCTACCGGGAAATTCAACACCCGCTGCAACGGTATCTGAACTATCGACAATAGTAATACTAAACAGCGTTTGAGGTTCAGTTCCTACCCCGTCTGTGAGGTTAAACAGAAAGCCATCTTCTCCTGATGTTCCGGGGGCCTCGTATCGCAGAGAACCGCTATCAATATTAGCCTGAGAGAAAGATCGACCCGGAACAATAGTTTCAGGGTTAGACCCCAGTCGCAATAGTCGTCCTTGGTTAGGGCCACCGATGACTTGAAACACAATTTCATTGGTGGCGTTATCAACATCCTGGGCCACTAAAAAGTCACGAGACACTTCCGTAATTTCATTGCGTTGAACCACTAAGAGTTGGTTATTAGCAACCACAGGCGCTTGGTTGACTTCCACGGTAACTGCTGCGGTTGAAACCAGACTGGGGTCACCCCCGGTAACGGCATAAGTAAAGCTATCTGAACCATTAAACCCTGGGTTTGGCGTATACGTTAAAATGCCTTCTGTATTCCCTTCCACCTCCGTTACAACCCCGTT
>CAYNXM010000002.1:0-67823 GCA_964401105.1 uncultured Lyngbya sp.
GAAGGCTCTAAGTACGGTCGGGCAGACCGGATCTTTAAAGCTTGGGGAGTTTGAACCGCTTTTAATGTTGGAGCAATCCTGCATTGGAAAGTTCGATCTGTGAACCAAGAATCCCCGTCTTTTTAAAGCGGGGAGTGTCAACAGGATAGGAATCTAGAGGTCGCAATTGTCAGCTATGGCGGATCAAAACAGTCTGTCCGACAACTTGTTCAGCAATTCCTATAGTAACATATACGGCTCGGAGGTTGGGAGCTTGAGAGTGTCAATAATCAACCCGACGTAGATAACTTTCTACTGTATTGCGTAACAAAATTGCCACTGTCATTGGCCCTACACCGCCCGGTACAGGTGTAATATACTCAGCCACAGGTTCAACCGCCTCAAAATCTATATCCCCTACTAAGCGATAATTCCCTTCAGAATCGCTGACGCGGTTAATTCCGACATCAATTACCACTGCCCCAGGTTTCACCATTTCTGGAGTAATTAAATGAGGACGACCTACAGCAGAAACTAAGATATCAGCCGATTTTAACACTTGCGTTAAATTTTGAGTCTTAGAATGGGCAATAGTAACGGTGCTATTGGCTTTGAGCAACATCAACGCCATGGGTTTCCCCACAAGAATACTGCGCCCCAAAACTACAGCTTGCTGACCCACCAAGTTAATATTGTATTCTGCCAACAGATGCATTACCCCAGCCGGGGTACAACTGCGTAATCCCGCTTCCCCTCGTACCAGTCGCCCTAAGTTCGTGGGATGAAGTCCATCGGCATCTTTATCGGGGTCAATTTCGTACAGCAAAGCAACTGCATCAAGATGGTTGGGTAAAGGCAGTTGGACTAAAATACCATCAACTCGATCGTCAGTGTTTAATTGATGTATGATCTCAGTCAGTTGGGCTTGAGTGGCATCTGCGGGTAAGTGCTGACCAAACGAAGCAATCCCGACTCGCTGACAGGCACGCTCTTTATTGCGAACATAAACCGTACTGGCTGGATTATCTCCCACCATTAATACTGCTAGACCAGGGGGTCTACCGACTTGGTTTTGTACTGCTGAAATTTGCTGTTTTAGCTGGGTTTGGATTTGTTTGGCTGTTGCTTTACCATCTAATATTTGTGCCATATTCGAGTTGATTAAATTGATGTTGAACAGTTCTAATATCTGTTTAGCATCATAGCCATGATATGACCCAAAGCCAGATAAACCATAATTTGTTTATTTTTTGGAACGACAACTCACCCGCTAGCGTCAATTTAACTGAATCAGAATCTAGGATTAAAATAATTATTACCTCCTAGGATGTTCTTTGGGTCTTTGATGTTAATGAGTATCTTGATTAAACCTCAATTGAGTATATTAGCAAAAGTAACACTCTTTTTCGCACTGATGGCTGGGTCATGGAGTTGTGAGACTCTGACTCAATCCACCACACAATTACAGCGCCGTATGAGAATTATACCCATTGCTAATTTAGACTCAAAACGAAAACTGGGGGCAAAGGTATATGTTGAAGGTACAATTAAAAATCATGCTCCATTTATTGGGGCAGCAGCCTATCAATTAGAAGATTCTACCGGATCGGTGTGGGTGTTTACTACTGAAGCTTTACCCGAAATTGGTGACGATCTCTTAATTCGGGGAAAAGTAGAATATGAAAGTATTACAGTTGAAGAAATAGAACAAGTTGATATTGGGGATGTTTATCTCGAAGAGCTAGAACGGATTGAAGATACGAAAGAAGAAAGTAATTAAGCCTGAGTTAAATTCAATAGATTGAGATTAAGATAGGGATGCGCTGATAGCATCCCCGAAACAAAGTATTGAAATTCTACTACATTAAGACTGCTTGATTTTGTGCTTAAAATGCGCCTAAGGTAATCAATACTGTACAGAGGCTAACCAGTAAAACAATTCCTGCTCCAATTAATAACCACGGCTCGTGATTCATCTGATCCAGATATCGATTCACTTTCTCATCATTCGGTTCCGGATGCCAAATCATCGGTTTCATAATGATTTTCTCCTGATATTCAAAGCTGAGTTATGTTCTCAAGCTTAGCATATTGATCGCGAACTCTAGAGTTTCTTTTTGTAAAATTATGTAGAGTTATGGCATACAATTTTAGAGTTTTATTTTATAATTTTGTTGATTAATTTGAAATTATATTAAGTCCGATAGAGCAGTAAGAATAGAAGATTCAATCCAATTGGGGAAGAAAGTATTTGTACCCTCTCTTTCTAGGAGAGGGCGTTATATCTTGTGCTAACAGAGGTTAGACAGAAGGACTGAGTGCTTTTTTCTCGTCTTCTTTAGCTAAGAACTTCTCCAACTCCGTTAAGGCATCGGCATCAACTTTTGTTTGCATCGGGCAGAATTTCGGCCCACACATCGAACAGAATTCAGCCGTTTTATAAATATCAGCAGGTAAGGTTTCGTCATGATATTCCCGTGCCCGCTCAGGATCGAGAGATAAGTCAAATTGACGGTTCCAGTCGAAGTTATAACGGGCTTCAGACAGCTCATCATCGCGATCGCGTGCTCCCGGACGACGACGGGCAATATCAGCCGCGTGAGCCGCAATTTTATAGGCAATCAGCCCATTTCTGACATCCTCTGCATCCGGTAGTCCTAAGTGTTCTTTGGGAGTGACATAACATAACATTGCAGTTCCGTACCATCCCGCCATCGCTGCCCCAATCGCCGAAGTAATGTGATCGTAACCAGGTGCAATATCTGTCACCAACGGCCCCAGCACGTAGAAGGGAGCCTCTGAGCACTCTTCCATCTGTTTTTTGACGTTGAACTCAATTTGATCCATCGGTACGTGTCCTGGGCCTTCTACCATCACCTGTACATCATGTTCCCAGGCGCGGCGCGTCAGTTGTCCCAGGGTTTTAAGTTCGGCCAGTTGGGCTTCATCGGAGGCATCATGGGTACAGCCGGGACGCAGAGAATCCCCTAAACTAAAGGAAACATCGTATTTCTTGAAGATCTCAATAATCTCGTCAAAATGAGTATAAAGGGGATTTTGTTTGTGGTGATGCAGCATCCACCGAGCAATAATACCGCCGCCGCGAGACACAATTCCGGTAATACGACTACGAACTAAAGGCAAATGTTCGATTAAAATACCCGCATGGATCGTCATGTAGTCTACACCCTGTTGGGCGTGTTTCTCGATGATGTGGAGAAAATCATCAGGGGTAAGTTTTTCGATATTACCATGGACGCTTTCTAAGGCTTGATAGATAGGAACCGTACCAATAGGCACCGGAGAAGCCTTAATAATGGCTGTGCGAATTTCATCTAAATTGCCGCCGCCAGTAGACAGATCCATCACGGTATCTGCCCCATATTTTACCGCTAATTTAAGCTTATCGACTTCTTCATCTAAATGAGAAGAGTTAGGAGAAGCCCCCAAATTAGCATTCACCTTACATTTGGAGGCAATGCCAATACACATCGGTTCTAAATTCGTATGATTAATATTGGCTGGGATAATCATCCGTCCCCGTGCTACTTCATCCCGAATTAACTCAACCGGAAGATTTTCCCGCTTGGCTACATAATGCATTTCTTCGGTGATCGCACCCTGACGAGCATAATGCATTTGAGACACATTATTCTGACCCTGGCGTTTGGCAACCCATTCTGTTCGCATTTTCAAATTTCCTCTGATGTTCGCTTCCCTACGCCGGTACTAGCCGGACTCAGGTTCCAAGGGTGTCTCTCAGCCTGGACTTGCGGCAGGCACCCCTAGCTTATAAGGTAAAGATGGTATCACATTTGTATCGTAGTTTGACACAATAAATTTTAAGAAATTGTGATGAATTTTGACTATTCAAGACGCTTGTTGTCAAAGACGTTCTACTTCCATCGTCAAAATCTAGTGGTGGGGGGATCAGAGTCTAGCTACTTTTGATTGAGTCCAAATCCAGTGAATTTGACAGATCCTACTATTAATCCGAGATGTTTCTATCCCTCAAATAAGTGACACTTAAATTAGTGACTTGAAATAAGTGACACTCAAAAAAGTGACTGGCAGATAGATATAGGTTGTACTAAAATCAGGACGTTACCGAGAGTAGATCGCGCTAATGATCTAACAATACTTTCAGACAATCCCTTAAAATTTCGAGTTTTTATCAGTTTACGATTGCCCAATTTTTTATGAAAAAAAGTCCTTCAGAATTGGGCTTTAATTTGACTTTTTCCAGAGTGATTCAACAGTGTTAGTCAAAATTCCAGAGAGGGAGAATAAGGAAGTTTAGCTCTCAGTTTCAAGACGAAATTAGCTAAATTGATCGGGAGAATGACATGGGAACATATTACGGAACATCTGCAAGTGAAACCATTGATCCGCTAGATTCTTCAAACGATTATATCTTTGCTGATGCAGGCAATGACATTGCTTATGGTTGGTTTGGTAACGATACCATAGACGGCTGGACTGGCAATGATAGACTCTACGGTGAATCAGGTGATGATTATCTTTTAGGGTATGACGGTAATGATAGCCTCTATGGTAGTGCAGGCAACGACAGTCTCTATGGTGAAGACGACAATGACATCTTGTATGGCGACGCAGGTAATGACATTTTAAATGGCGGTACAGGTGCTGATGAGATGTACGGTGGTGCTGGGGATGATACCTATTACGTTGATGCTGTGGGAGAATTTGATTTTGACTTTCTACAAGAGTCTGCCAATGCAGGAATTGATACCGTCATCTCTTCAGCCAATTTTACAGGTTTAAGGAACAATTTCGAGAATATCACCCTCATTGGTAGTGCCTATGGTGCTAATGGTAATGGTCTTGACAATGTTATGACTGGAAATAGTTCTAACAACCGTTTCTGGGGTAACACGGGCAATGATTCTTTATCCGGTGGTGATGGGGATGATATCCTCAATGGTTATGGTTTTGGTTTTGTTGATGAATATGACACTTTGACCGGTGGTAATGGCGCAGATACATTTGAAATTGGAAGTTTCGCCGATGCTTACTACTATGAAGAAGGTCTCTACGGCGCGGATGGCTATGCTGTGATCACAGATTTTAATTGGTTAGAAGGTGATAAAATTCAGGCACATGGCAGTGCAAGTGACTATAATCTCACCACTTCAAACTGGTCTGGAACCAGCGCCCTGGACACAGGAATTTACTACCAAGGTGATTTGATTGCTGTTGTACAAGACCGTTCAGGATCTCAGATTCTGCTGCCTAATGACTTCAATTTTGTTAGCTAGAAAGTTTAATTAAAGTGCTGACACCCTGATTGAGTTTCTTTATTATTATCAGTCCCGTTAATCAATACCAAAACAGGAGAGGAAACGAATACCTCTCCTAAGTTTTCGTCTAAACAATCAATTGAAATAGTAGATTTGAGTTACTATAGCAATTGCTGCGATCGGTTTGTGAGGATCTTGGAGTTACCTCAATAGGAGTCACGCCCGTAAGTAGAGACGTTGCATGCAACGTCTGTACAGGAGACAGGAGTTAGAATACAGAATATTCACATAAGGCTTTTTTTAATAAAATTTTCTCACATCTGATTCGTGATTGCTATATTATTATTTTGGATAAGTAAGGAGGATTAATTAATTAGAATATATTGCTCTCCCTACCCCCCTGTGTTCCCCCTTGGTAAGAGGGGATGTAGAGGATATTCTACTTAATTATGTCTACCTACTTATAATTTTTATACTATTTCTATGAAGCCTCTCCATTTCATGACTTTTTTGACTGTCGGATTACTTTTCCTATTTCCAGGTGTTAAAATTCCCACTGATAATGATAACGCAATAGCAGACGATCGCAACTCTACGCCGCATCATGCCATTGTTCCCCTCAAAGATCTTAATATTCCTCCCGCAACGGTTACAGGAGAAACCCGAATTAATTTACAACTTTTAGAAAATAGCCGCGTTTTTACCATTCCTTTAAAAGTTGGCAATATTTCCAGTAACTTTTTATTGGATACGGGTGCATCTATTACAATGGTTTCTTCTGAATTAGTTCAACAGCTTGGGTTAGTTGGCATACCGATAAAAAGTGAACAATTAACCTCGGCTGTTGCCGGAGATGACTGTGAAGACATGAGTGCGATCTTACACCCATTGCCTCAAATTAAAATTAACCAAGTTCAGATACAACAACTGCAAGGCTTAGAATTTACCAATACAATTATTCCTCAAAACTTATCCGGTGTATTGGGTATGGATGTGTTAGAAAACTTTGATCTTAAAATTAATCCTCAAACGCAACAGTTACAACTATTAAAACCGTCCCTATTACCTGAAAATCAACAAAAAAATGCAATTAATTTACAAGAAAAATTAGGCGTAATGCTGGCTTCTATTAAAATTAATAATCAAGATAATATTACTTTTATGTTAGATACGGGAGCAGATTTAATTTTTATTTCTCAACAGTTAGCTAAACAGTTAAATCTAGATAAAACAGAAATCAATCCGATTCAAGTTCAAGGATTTTGTGGATTAGAAGATGCTAACTATTCAGTTTTAGAACAAGTTGAAATTAATCAATTTAAACAAGAAAATTTAGGGGTTGTCATTTTAAATTCTCCCTCTGTTTTAGATTTACTCGGTGTTGATGGAATTTTAGGGCAAAACTTCTTTCAATTTTATCAACAACATTGGCGATTTCATTCTAAATCGAATAGTGATAAATTAGAAGGCAGTTTAATTTTAGAACCCATTCATTAACAGAGGCACCATTCAAGGAAAAAGAGAAAGTCAATTCTCCCCCATAATTGGGGGAGGTTAGAGGGGGCAAACTTAATAAACACAATTACAGTTTTGTACCACACTCATGGCAGAAATTACTGCTGCCCACATTTTTAGTACCGCAACTGCTGCAATAAATTAGTTCTACCGCTTTTTCTAACTGTTTCCGTTCTGGCAGTCCTAACATTTGAGCATTACTCTTACCCGGCGCTACCATCGGATAACAATTCTCTTCTCGGTGAACGACCACATTCATCAATACTGGACCATCATGAGCTAACATTGATCCGATCGCATCTTTAAGATCTTCTCGGTGAGTCACCTGTATTCCCTTAACGCCATAAGCTTCTGCCAACTTAACAAAGTCCGGCATTCCCATTTCCATATTAGAAGAAGAATAACGTTCACCAAAGAAAGCCTGTTGCCACTGACGCACCATTCCTTGCCAGCCATTGTTAACAATAACAGTTTTCGCGGCAATACCATATTGTGCCAAAGTACCCAACTCTTGGATATTCATTTGCACACTGGCATCTCCAGCAATACAAATCACTTGATGGTCAGGTAAAGCCACTTTAGCCCCCATCGCCGCTGGAATTCCATATCCCATAGTACCTAAGCCCGCGCTAGAAATCCACTGACGCGGCCCATTCTTGAGAAATTGTGCTGCCCACATCTGATGCTGACCCACATCGGTTGTATAGTAGGCATCAGGAGCCATCTCAGCCAGTGCAACAATCACTTCTTGAGGAGAAAGTTGATCCGGGTATTGGGGCACTGTTAAAGGATAATCTTCTCGCCAACGATTAATTCGTTCTAACCAGGCTTTGGTCTGAGTGGCATTGACCCCATCTCCCAATTCTCGACAACGCCGCAACAAGTCAACCAAGACTTGACGCACATCCCCAACAATCGGTACATCAGGCAGACGATTTTTCCCAACTTCTGCTGGATCAATATCGATATGAATGACTTTAGCACGGGAGGCAAATTCATCCAGTTTCCCCGTCACTCGGTCATCAAAACGGGAACCCACTGCCAGCAGTAAATCACATTCACTGACGGAGAAGTTGGCATAAGCAGTGCCATGCATTCCTAACATTCCCAACGCTAAAGGATGATGTTCATCAAAGGAACCTTTACCCATTAAGGTTGTCGTAACCGGAATATTAAAATGTTCTGCCAGTTCTTTAACTTCAGCGTGTGCCCCAGCCGCGATCGCCCCGCCTCCGACATACAGCAAAGGACGTTCTGCTTCTCGTATTAGTTTAATCGCTTGATTAATTTGACGCAAATGACCTTTTAC
Organism: uncultured Lyngbya sp.; assembly: GCA_964401105.1. Lineage (GTDB taxonomy): Bacteria > Cyanobacteriota > Cyanobacteriia > Cyanobacteriales > Microcoleaceae > JAAURB01. The sequence goes on from CAYNXM010000002.1 coordinate 8,065, forward strand.
TGTGGGACGATATCCCGGTAAGTTAATTTCTCCGGGATTGACGGGAACATAATCAAATTCTTCTAAACCCACATCTTTGGGAATATCAATTAAAACAGGCCCCGGACGGCCGCTACTGGCGATGTGAAAAGCTTCTGCAACAATTCGCGCCATATCCCTGGGATCGCGCACCACATAGGAATGCTTGACAATCGGTAAAGTAATACCAAAGATATCCGTTTCTTGAAATGCATCGGTACCAATGGCCGGACGAGGAACCTGTCCAGTGACCACAACCATTGGAATTGAATCCATGTGGGCTGTTGCAATTCCGGTGACTAAATTGGTCGCCCCAGGGCCAGACGTGCCAAAACATACCCCGACTCGTCCGGTTGCCCGGGCATAACCATCGGCAGCATGGCTTGCTCCCTGTTCATGTCGGACTAAAATATGTTGAATTTCTCCAGTGGCCTCGGCTTGATAGAGAGCATCATAAATGGGCAAAATCGCCCCACCGGGATACCCAAAAATATGCTGTACCCCATGACGGATCAGACTATCCATCAAAGCAAATCCACCAGTAGCACGTTTAGAAGCGACTTTAGTTTTTTGTTGCACAGGAGTTCCTCTTAGTGACTATCTATATATTTTTTATTTAGCTAAGGACTTTATTCTATATTTCAAGAAAGTTGATAGGTTTCCAAATTGGCTAGTTTTAACAATATGTTACAACTTCTCAGACTCTCTTGAGGGGGATAGATTTTGAAGATAATATTGAGTTTAGATTAACAACAGCAATCTTGACTTCCGAGCCGATCGCTCCTAAGGTGTCTTTCCGGAATGGACTTCTTCGTTATACCATTGCGATCGCCCCTTTGAATAGATGTATCATACACTACAAATTAGTTTTGCTGAGCGGTGATATCAATCATGTGTCACGCTTTATGGCAAAGCAACAAGATTGTAAGCGTTAGGAGTGAAACTCTTGAAAAAGATTGAAGCGATTATTCGGCCTTTCAAACTCGATGAGGTCAAAATTGCCCTGGTGAATGCAGGTATCGTTGGTATGACTGTCTCAGAAGTTAGAGGATTTGGCCGTCAGAAAGGACAAACCGAACGCTATCGAGGCTCAGAATACACCGTTGAGTTTTTACAGAAACTCAAGATTGAAATTGTAGTTGAAAACGATCAAGTTGAGATGGTGCTGGAGAAAATCATTGCGGCTTCTCGAACTGGGGAAATCGGTGATGGTAAGATCTTTATTTCTCCTGTCAATGAAATTGTCCGCATTCGCACAGGTGAACGGGATATGGAAGCCATTTAGATGGGCTGATGCCGGGAGTTTAGAAGTGACAGAATATTTTTTAACTGTGTAACCTCTAAACTCCTGACTCTTGTTGCTGCTGTTGCTCACTTCAACAGTTCTTTTAATCGGGGCAATAACAGCTTAAATGCCTCTCCTCGATGAGAGATCAGTTGTTTTCGTTGCGGTGACATTTGGGCAAAGGTTTGTTGCCAGGCTGGAACATAAAAAATCGGATCATAACCAAAACCCCCTTCCCCTTGAGGACTGCTGAGAATTTCTCCCGCACAACGGCCTTCTACCTGCACTGCAATTGAACCATCCGGACGAGCGATCGCGATCGCGCAAACAAACTGAGCGCCACGATTAGGGTGATCCCCTAGCTCCCGTAATACTCGTTCAATTCGGTCAGTATCCGTTGCACCATAGCGAGCAGAATAAACTCCGGGCGCACCTCCTAAAGCTTCGACGGCTAAGCCGGAATCATCCGCGATCGCCCATTTTATCGTCTTCTGAGCCACGATAGAAGCTTTCAGGGCGGAATTGTCCAAAAATGTATTTCCGGTTTCCTCAACCTCAATTTCTGGGGGCTTGAGTTGCAGGTTGACCTCGAAGTTCGAGAGATAAGCCTGCATCTCTTCCAGTTTGCCAGGGTTTCCGGTTGCCACCACTAAAGTCTCGATCATGCTGCTTGTGTTGCCCAATCTTTCGCCCAAGATAAAGTTTGACGCACTTGCCCCAGATCGGCTGCTTCACAATAGAGTCGCAAAACCGGTTCTGTACCACTAAAGCGAATCAGCAACCAGCGCTCATCAGCTAAACGGAATTTATAGCCATCAACCGTAACACAATCTATCACTTTTTGTCCGGCAATTTCTTGAATAGGATGATTTTCTAATTGTGCCAATAAACGTCCCCGAACTTCCATATTCGCTAGGGGTAAATCAATCCGATCGTAAGCGGAAGTAAAGCTTACTTGTTGTTGCAGACGAGAGTAAATGGCGCTGAGATCTTCTCCAGATTTTACTACCGCTTCTAATAGGAATAAAGCCGATAACAGAGCATCTCGTTCAGGAATATGAATTCCATAGCCAATTCCACCGGATTCTTCGCCCCCAATTAGTACATCAGATGATAGCATCCGATCTGCAATATATTTATAACCAATCGGAGTTTCATATAGAGGTAAATTGTATGATTTCGCAATTCGAGGAATCAAATCCGATCCACTCAAAGTTTTAACAATTTCTCCTGTTAAACCCCGTCGGCTTGCCAAATGTTCAATAAAGATTGGGATTAAAATTTGAGAGCTGAGGAAATTACCTGCTCCATCCACAGCGGCAATGCGATCGCTATCCCCATCAAACACTAATCCTACCGCTAAACTATCTCCACTGCGTTGATGACTTTTAATTTGACGAAATAGTTCAGGGATATACTTAGGTAAAGGTTCAGGGGCACCGCCGCCAAAGAACGGATCGCGATCGCTATTAATTTCAATCACCTCCGACCCCAATATTTGAGCCAGTCCCCCGGCTGCCGCGCCATGCATCACATCAGCAAAAACAGTCAATTTACCACTGCTGATTGCCTCTTGAATCGCCTCTAAGTCTACTTTTGATTTTAAAGTTTCACAATAACTCGGCCAGGGATTAAACGGCTCTAATTTACCCGGTGTTTCAGCTTGAGGAACACCTCCATCGAGTAACTCTTCTATTTGTTTTGTCACTTCAGGACTGACTGAGCCACCAAATGCACCTTTAACCTTTAATCCTAAATATTTACCCGGATTATGACTAGCTGTAATCACAATAGCTCCCAGAGTTTGCTGCTGGTGAGCCACTAAACTAAACGCAGGCGTTGGCGCGTAGGTTTCACTCAACAATACATCATATCCCGCTTTTTGAATCGCTTCTGCGGCTACAGCAGCAAATTCTTCAGCTAAAAAGCGTCGATCATATCCTACAATCACAGTTCGGCTTTTGGCATCTTTGCCATAGGTTTTTTCTAAAACTTGAGCTGCTAGCGGTGCGACTAACGCCACACGATCAAAAGTAAAGCTATCTGCGATCACGCCTCGCCAACCATCTGTGCCAAACTTAATCGGTTGAGTCATAATCAATCTGTTGTCAATTGTGCAATGGGTCTTTCTCCCAGACTCAGCTTAGCTTAAGTTGAGAAGAGTACGCTAGTCTTGACAATTGACAATAGATACTGCTGCTGATAGTATAATCCAGCCAGCAATCTTGGTACTGCCATCGGTGATTATTGCCTTTTAGATCCCTGAGAATATTGATGGTAAACTCTCGATTTTGAGATGAAACAAATTAAGCGATCGCGATCGCTTTCTCCTGAAAAAAATAGTTGAGCGAGAGTGTCACAAGTATTTTGAAAAATACTATGAGGACGGCGATCGCCGAATATCGAGCAGAAATAAACCCAAATAACTGAGTATCTTTCACCTTGAACTGATGAATTATTTAACACAAGAAAAAACTAATTATTCTCCCCAAAAACACTTGTATAATTTTGCGGGAGGAGTTGGACTTTTACCTCCAAAAGTGATTAAGGAATCTCAAGAAGCTCTGATCGAAGTCCCGAATACGGGAATATCAGCTTTAGTGATCGATCATCGTTCTCAATTGTGCCGTGATATTCTTGATGAAGCCGAAACAAATATTAGAACCTTATTAAAAATTCCGAGTAATTACCAAGTTTTGTTTTTGCAAGGAGGCGCAAGTTTACAATTTGCCATGATTCCGATGAATTGTTGTCCGAACAAAGATCGAGTTACTGATTATATTGTTTCAGGTTATTGGAGTCAAAAATCTAGCAATGAAGTCCAAAAAATCAGAAAAACTAAGATTATTTGGAACGGAGTCTCTGACAATTTTACAAGAATTCCCAAACCCGATGAATATCAAATTGACTCTGACGCTGCGTACCTGCATTATTGTTCTAATGAAACAGTAGAAGGATTACAATTTGCGGCTCCTTTGGATACAGGAAATATTCCGCTAATTTGTGATATGTCCTCAGATTTTCTCACTCAACCGGTAGATGTTAGCAAATATGGACTAATTTATGCCCATGCTCAAAAAAATATTGGAGCAGCCGGAGTAACAATTGTTATTATTCGAGATGATTTAGTTGAGAACATTCCTGATGAGATTCCAGCAATTCTTGATTATCGTCCCCATATTAAGATGAAATCAATTTACAATACTCCCCCAATTTTTGCCATTTATGTTGTTTTATTGGTGACGCGATGGTTGCTTCATGATGTTGGGGGATTGGAAGCTATGGCTCAAATTAATCAGATAAAAGCTTCTAATCTCTATGAGATTTTGGATCGATCTCAAGGATTTTATCAAGGTCATGGGGCTAAAGATAGTCGTTCTCTGATTAATGTTGTTTTCAATTTACCGACTCCTGAATTAGAAAGTCAATTACTGGAAGCGGCTCAAAAAGTAGGAATTATTGGTTTAAAAGGACATCGGTCTTTAGGGGGAATTCGAGCTTCTCTGTACAATCCTATGCCAGTAGAAGGTGCTTTATACCTAAGAGACTTTTTGTTGGAGTTTCAGACCAAATTCTCGTCAAAAGTCTAACCGTAAATTCCTTTTATTATTTTAATCAATGACCACAACAAAATCTATGCTTTCTCTCGATCAACTTAAACCATTCGGGGTCAAACTAACCAATATCAATCTTGACCTATAATCCTTTGCTTCTCCTTCCCGTGAGCTAACAGAAACCACGCGGAAGTATCCGCGTGGACTGTCAAAAGAAAATTGATCGACCAGACCGAATTTTAGAAGAAGCTAGGTTGATGACGAATTAAGTTAAGAAATTCTTCACGGGTTTTCTGATCATCTTGAAATGCCCCTATCATCGCACTGGTTACAGTCCAAGAACCCGGTTTTTGTACCCCCCGCATTACCATACACATATGGCTAGCTTCCACCACAACCGCCACACCCTGAGGTTCTAGCACCGTTTGAATGGCTTCTGCTACTTGACGAGTCAGGCGCTCTTGAACTTGCAGTCGCCGAGAATACATTTCAACCACTCGGGCGAGTTTACTCAGTCCAATCACTTTTTGGTTCGGAATATAGGCAACATGAGCTTTACCCATAAAGGGCAACATATGATGTTCACAAAGACTGAATAAGTTGATATCGCGCACTAAGACCATTTCTTCATGGCCTTCGTCAAAAATAGCATTATTGACCAGATCTTCTAAAGACTGGCTGTAACCACTCGTGAGAAATCGCATTGCTTCTGCGACTCGTTTCGGAGTTTTCAGTAATCCTTCTCGTTCGGGATCTTCTCCGACACCTCGCAATAGAGTATCAACTGCATCCATCATTTCTTCATCACTGACTTCAGTGACAGACTGTTGAGAACGGCTTGAAGTCGCGGAGGAAGCTCGATCTGGCCGAGTAGAAATGGCGTTGGATTTGATACCGTTAGATGGGTTTGATGTGTTGGAGTTACCCGAAGAAGCAATAGTCATGATAAAAAATTGATGAGTGTTTAGATGAGGTCAAACGGAACTGTTCTAAATCTTAGAAAGTTCCAGCGTTGGGCATGAGGGTCAGCTCTTCAATTACGGCTTGCTGAGGAAGCTGTACGGTATGAAGAATAGATTGAGCCACAATTTCTGGGGTCAACATGACTGAGCGATCAAAGTCCGCTTCAACTGTTTCTGTATCCCAAATTGGAGTATTGACGGCACCGGGACAAATAGCAGAAACCCGAATTCCATGAGAGCGTTCTTCTGTGGCAAATGCTTTTGAGAGCGCCATTAAGCCAAATTTACTCACGCAGTAAGCACCCCAGTTGGGAAATACTTGTTGTCCTGCAATGGAAACGACATTAATAATCGATCCATTCCGGTGCTGGCGCATTTCGGGTAACACAGCTTTTGTGCATTCAAAAACGCTGCTAAGATTGAGATCAATAATTCGTTGCCAGTCAGAGAAAGAGGTCTCTGCTAAGGGAGCGGTATAACCCATCCCAGCATTATTGACTAGAATATTGATAGCACCGAAATTGGTTGTAATCTGATCGATTAGCGATGGGATTCGATCGATTTGGCAAAGGTCAAAAGCATAAGCTGTTGCTTCTACTCCTGCCCCTCTTGCCATTGTCGCCACTGCCTCAAGTTGATCGGATGAGCGACTGATTAAGGCAACGTGAATTCCAGCTTGGGCAAAAGCCAGAGCTGTTGCTTTACCAATCCCACTACTTGCACCAGTAATCAGCGCCCGTTGTTCCAGGGGAGAAGTCATTGACAGTATTAAAGGCTTGTAAATAGTTTGAACATAAGTATCAAATCTGCGATCAATGTATTCTGAGAAATAATGTAAAGATTTGTTACTTACTCATTATACCACCTCATGTTCTGGGTTAGGTTGAGAGATTAGTTGACTAATTTTTGCTGCATATTGAATTAAACCACTCCCCTTGAGTGTGAGTGAATGAAGAAACATTACAGCCAGATGATAATTTTCACTCAGAAGATGCTTCAGCAAATTGACCCATTTGACGAAATTTTTGATAGCGCAATTCCCGCCGTTGCTGACTGCTAAGGGCATTAAGTTGTTTTAAATTCTCTAAAAGTGCTTGCTTTAGCAGTTCTCCAGCTTGCAGAGGATACAGATGTGCGCCCCCATCGGGTTCTGGGACGATTTGATCGATGATATTGAGTTGCTTTAAATCTGGGGCTGTAATTTTTAAGGCTTGAGCCGCTTTAGAGGCCTGAGCGGCATCCTTCCAGAGGATCGCAGCACAGGCTTCAGGGGAAGCTACCGTATAGACAGAATACTCCAACATTAACAGTCGTTCTCCCACACCGACACCCAATGCACCCCCCGATCCCCCTTCTCCAATCACTGTGCAAATGATGGGTACATCCAAGCGGAACATTTCTCTGAGATTATAGGCGATCGCTTCCCCCTGACCCAGTTTCTCCGCTTCCACCCCAGCCCAAGCACCGGGAGTATCAATAAACGTTAAAATCGGCATCCTGAAGCGATTAGCGTGTTCCATCAGTCGCATGGCTTTGCGATAGCCTCCTGGGGCAGCCATACCGAAGTTCCGAGCCACATTATCCTTTGTATCTCGTCCTTTTTGATGACCCAGCATCACCACAGGCTGTCCGGCTATACGGGCAACACCGCCAACTAAAGCCGGATCATCTGATCCACAGCGATCGCCATGTAACTCAAACCACTCATCACTCATCGCTTGGATATAGTCTAAAGTACTCGGACGACGAGGATGACGCGCCAGTTGCAGGCGCTGGGCAGGAGACAAAGTGCTAAAAATCTCTTGTCGCAGTTGAGTGGCACGGGTTTCTAGCTGGTGGATTTGCTCCTGCACATCCACCCCGTTTTCATCTGCGAGTTGACGAATTTGATCGATTCGGGATCTCAACTCAGCCAGGGGCTTTTCAAAGTCAAGCAGGATAGGCTTACGGTTCGGATTTGGCACACTCAGCTCTTAAATAAATAATAGTTTGGAAGAACAGTATCCTAGCATTTTATCGAAAAATGGGACACAGTTGCACCGGAAGTGTTAGCGATCATATTCACTTGCTGTTTAGCTATCCTCCACAAGTTCAAGTCAGTAAACTGGTTGCCAATCTTAAAACAGTATCTAGTCGATTAATCAGAAAAGAATATTCTGAAATTCTGACTAAACACTATAAAAAGTCTACATTCTCGACGGGCTCTTATTTTCTGGCTTCTTGCGGAGGCGTGACTGTCGAGCAGTTAAAAAAGTACGTAGAAAATCAAGACCCTATCCGATAATTCCCCACCCGTTAAATCCGGAGGATTATAACGGGCGACCCCTGATCGGCAGAGAGTTGGATGATGTAACGGATAATTTTTATCCTTGTCTGTTGTATGGCTAAAGTTCCAACGGTGCAATTACATTTAACTGTTCTTGTAAGATTAATCGTAGCAGCCATTGAGTGATCCAAACTAAGCCGAGACGAGCGATCGCTAATTGAGGAGTTTGTTGTTTAACATTGCCCCAAATTTGACACTGACTGTAAAACTGTTGAAATGTTTGGCTGAGATTATCAGCCAGTTGCTTCCAGTTGGGATTGGAGGAAGTCTGACAATAACAATCAGCTATTGTGATTAATTGAATGATTAAGGCAAGTTCTGCTGGATGGCTAAATTGTAACTGCTGGGTTGGAGTTAGCCAAGGGAAGTCATGAGGATGACTCAACCGCCACAGAATTGATGTTGTATTACCCTCAAGGGGCGTGAGCGTAATTAAACCCTCTTGGTGTGCCCGACCTAACAAAGAACAGCAGCGAGCATGGCTGTATTGTACGGCAAATAAGGAGTCAGGAAAATCAGGAGAGGGTGAGGTTTGCGTATCTATAGGGACAATTTGAATCATCTGCTGTAACCAGTTAGCCAGACCAATATCCGTTAATTCCAATAGAATCATTCCCGAGGGCATAACTTGTAGAGTAAAATCAGGATGTCCTAAGCCATTTTCTAGCGGGTCTGGAAACAGGAAAAACTCCGTGCTTTTACTTTGAATTTGACCCACTAACTGTGTTGCAATTGTTATTGCGGATTGATTAAACCCCGTAGTCAAACGGTGAGCGATCGCCGATTGATACAGGACTGGGAAGCGACCTTGAGATAGCTTGAGCGGAATCTCAATATCAGAGATTGCTCGATCCGCGCTATATCCCTGTAGGCAAAGCCTGAGGCGATTAATACATTGATTTTTGAGGGCAGGAATTTCCTCGACCACGGGCGATCATCCTCGGATAGTATCAAACCAGAAATTCATCCTTCTCGACAAAATAGACAGTTGAAGATATGGACCAAAGGGTCGCCAAACCAATGTGTTTTTTGCTACATTAGAGCAGTAGGTCAACCTGACATCAGCCGAGTATAAAATGTAGCTTATGCTTGAGAAAGCATAAATTGATCAGTGTTACTCTCTAATCAACCTAACTTGATAGTTTCTTTGGTTATTTTGTTATGAATTTAGTCTCTGAGCGCTCTTCTATGGAATCACCTTCAGTTTCCTCAGATCATAATCGACCTTTTTTAACCTGGCAACGGATTATAGACTGGGCACAGGAACATTACCGATGTCGTAGTTTTAACAAAGATGAACGGATTCCAGCCCGACCTGGCTTACTGTATTTAGTACAACGGGGTGCAGTACGTTTAGTCGGTAGTGCTCAACTGAGTGCTGTTACGGCTCAATTGGATTCTAAATCGGCATCAAGAAGTTTAGACGAAGCCTTTTTAGGATTTGTCGGAGCTGGCCAGCCCTTTGAATTAGTTGCTCAGTCTCCCTTTTCACTGCAAGCCCATGCCCATGCTGATGATACCAGTGTTCTCTGGATGTACTGGGAAGATTTAGATAACTGGCCTCATTTTCGCCGAGAAGTGTTAGATGCCTTTCGCTATCAGCATCAAAGAAAGTTATTGTGGCTCAGTACATTAGGACAGCGCCGTACAATTGATCGGTTATTTGGATTTATTACTTTACTGATCGAAGAATATGGAGAATATTATGTGGGGCCAGTGGGCACAGAAGAATTTCGCGGTTACTGCTTACCCTGGCCTCTAACCCACTCTCAGATTGGTAGTGCAATTGGTTCAACCCGAGTTACCGTCACTCGCTTGATGGGGAAACTGCGCCAACAAGGCTTAATTTATACTCAAGGGGATAACTTAATCTGTTTGCCTGCCGATCTAAAACCCGAAGAATCGTTAGACACTACTTCAGACATGGCGGAGTTAACCAGAGAGCAACCCCTCTAAAGTGGCTTTTAGTTCTGCCCAGGTTTGAGAGCGTTGCTCTGCCACCTGGTTGAGTTGATTCAAATCACCTGAGGCTTCCTCAAGTTGTTGTTTTAAGCCATTTAAACGCTCTTGTAGCGGTTGTAATAACTCTTGGTGGAGACTAACTTGACCCTGAAGTTGAGCCAAAGACTGATATTGCTCCCGTAAACTGTATTCATCAGAGCGAATATACTGGCGTTTCTCCTGCTGCTGATGAGTTTGACGTTCAAGATTTTCTTGGGTTTGAGTCATAGCGGTTTGCAACTGCCCAATTTCTCCTTGTAGGGTATCGTATTGCTGAGATTGCTGCTGCTGTTGACGGTTCAGCTCAGCGATTACCGACTCAAAACTCACCAAACCATTAGAACGAGCATCAGGTATAACACCCTGTCGTCGATATAGAACAGCTTGATGCTGCTGCATCTTCTCCTCCCGTTCTCTGAGGGTGCGTCGTTGACCGACTAACGTTTCATTTAACATTTGGTAAGCATCTTGCTCATCGACTAATTCCTCTTGCAAACCGGCGCGGTCGGGGTCAGCTACAGTGCTAATTTTTTGTTGAATTTCATCGATTTCTTCTTGTTTTGACTTCAGTTCTTCTTCTTGCTCTTTCACCATTCGGAATAATCGATCCCACTCCTGTTGTAACTTTTCCACCTCCGTTTGAAGCTGATTAATCGGCATCGCTTCCAGGGCTGCAATATCAACTTTGACACTAACCTCTGTCGAATTATCGGACTTAACAGCCAGTTGCTCTAAGTGTTGTAATAACTGTTGACGGCTTTGAAGAGCCGCTTGCCAAAGATTGGCTTGATCTTGTTTGGCTTGTAGCGCCGTTTGTTCGCCCTTGAGCTGAGTCGCAGTCTGAGTCAGTTGGTTTTGAGCCCGATCCCATTCTCGCCACTGCTGTTGAATCTGTTGTGAACGTTCCTCAATTTCACGTTGAACCTGATTGAGGTCTTGTTGCTTTTGTTGCAGTTGTTGCCAATGTTGAGCAATCAGATCTTGGCTGCCCACCACCTGTTGCAGTATCTGTTGTAGCCGATTTTGGATCGGCTCGGTGGTCAAGGAGGCAGACTCTCGTTGGAGCAATTCCTGAATCGCCTGAATCTGTTCTTCAGACAATCCTTGATTGGCTTGCAGTTCAGCCCGCTGTGTCTCAAGATCTTGCATTTGCTGCTGCAGTTCAGCCTGTGCTGTCTCAATCTCTTGACGGGCTTGATTGAGTTCCTGTTGCAGTCGATTTCCTTCAGCTTGAGCCGTTTCAACTTCTTGTCGTTGCTGATCGAGTTGCTCTAAATCAGCTTCAAGTTGAACCAGTTGTTCTTGACGCGCTTCCAATTCCATCTCTCGACGGTTCAATTCTTGACTTTGGTAGGTTAAAGACTCCTTCCACTGTTCAATTTCATCTTCTTGTCGTCGAGTTTTCTCCTGATGCCGAGAAAAATCTTGGAGAATTGAAACCAACTGACGAGCCGCTTCTTGAATACGCTGTACCTGTTTACTCGAACTGAGGTCAACTAGGACTAACGCTCCATCTTTAAAAGAGTTGGCATCATCAGCCACTACAACTTCATCACCTGATACAGCGCTCCATTGATTTTCACCTCGCTGACAGGCTAATAATTTGAGTTCAGCTTTAGCCCCACCCAAGCCAAAGCCACTTCTCTGCTTTTGTACTTCTGCTAGATACAGCACGGTGATTATCCTCGTCAGGTATGTTATAAAATCTGCCTTGCTTCCATCATAATATTCATCTTTGCGCTGAGAATTGGCATTGATATGATTGACAATCATTTTACCCCACCTAGTCACGGCAGAACAAAGTTGATTCCGATAAGAAGCGTGTCAAAATGGTAAGACCCGCCCCCTCTAGATGGAAGTTGGTATGAGAGGATGTATAGAGATAGCACTTATACTGTGATCAGGAGGTCACTTGCTACATGCAAGGCTCTTTGAGTGAAATTGATATCCGTAGCATTTTACAGTTGCTCGAACTCGGTCAACGAACCGGAGAATTGATGGTTGAGGCTTATAGCCCGGTGACCAACAATCACAGGGGTGGACATTCTGACCGTTTTGGTGGGAAATGCTGGTTAGTCTTCTGTTTTAACGGTCGAATTATTTATGCAGGGGAAAGTGAAAATAATTTGTCACGACTGCGGGATTATTTACACCGCTATGAAGCAGACACCGTATTAGATCAACTAGAGTCGTCCTCAATTGCAACCGTCAATGCTCCCGAATACGGCTACTTATGGTTGCTGTTAGAACAAAAAGTCATTACCCCGGCTCAAGGGCGAACAATTATTCATGGTATGGTTCGAGAAACCTTATTTGATTTGCTCAGTTTGCACAATGGCTCATTTATTTTTGAGATGGGACCCCCTCTGGCTCCCCAATTAACCACCCTTGAAATTGATGGGCTGTTGAGAAAGATTATGAAACAGGTGCAAACCTGGAAAACCTTTCATCCCCATGTTCAATCCCCCAACCAATGTCCCCTAATTCCTAATCCGGAAAAGCTACGTCAGAGTGTGGGTTCCCATGCATTTGATACCTTAAGTCGTTGGGCTGATGGCACAACCTCTCTCCGTCAGATTGCCCGTTATCTGAATCGAGATATTGTGACGGTCACCAAAGCCATGTATCCTTTTGTACAGCAGGGACTGGTACAATTGCTGAACCGAGAAACCCAAACCCCCCAGGATTCTAATGAATCCCTTTCTATCCGTACCCGTGTCCCCCGGATTGTCTGTATTGATGACGATGTTGTGATTCGAGAAACCGTTGAGTCGATTCTGAATCAAAATGGGTATGAAGCCACGGGTATCAGCAATCCGCTCAAAGCCTTAGGTTTAGTCTTCCAACTCAAACCCGATTTGATTTTGTGTGATATTGCTATGCCCGAACTCAATGGCTATGAAATCTGCGCCATGCTGCGAAACTCCACCGTCTTTTGTCAGACTCCAATTGTGATGTTAACGGGAATCGATGGTTTTATCGATCGGCTCAAAGCGCGGATGGTTCAAGCCACCAACTACCTGACTAAACCTTTCGGAGAAAACGAACTCCTAACCTTAGTCGAATCCTATGTGGGGTTAGGAAATCCTGATCGCGATCCCGCCGAACGGCTCCTCGCTGATGAACTCGATCACTCCCTCAATCTCTAGCCCCTCCTAGAGTCCTACGGCTGCTTAATCAATCTGGAGAGAATTTGGGTATACTTGAATCAAACATTAATATATTAGAGTTATTTCCATTGTCGTTATCATCCTGCCTGTGACCGACCACCCCAATGCACTGGTTTAGATCAGATTGAGCGGGGTTCAATGGATTAAGGGTTCTTAATTAAGAGTCCATATCCAGCGAGTTTAGCTTGAAGTCAGTCATTCAGTCAGTTAGCCAGAGCATATGAGTACAGTTATGGTAGTAGAAGATAGTGTAACCCAGCGGGAGATGATTTCTAATCTCCTGAGAGACAGTGGTTTGCAAGTCCTAGTCGCCTGTGATGGGGTAGAAGCGATAAGCATCATACAGGACATACAGACAAAATCCCAATCACAATGGCCATCATTGGTCGTGCTGGACATTGTGATGCCTCGCATGAATGGTTATGAGCTTTGTCGGCGGCTCAAATCAGACCCCAAAACCCAAAAAATCTCCATCGTGATGTGTTCTTCTAAAGGGGAAGAATTTGACCGCTACTGGGGCATGAAACAGGGGGCAGATGCTTACATTGCTAAACCCTTCCAACCCACTGAGTTGGTAGGAACCGTGAAGCAGTTGCTCAGAGGATAGGTGAGGCGATCAATTATGGTGGGAAATCCAGACTTTTTAACCGGACAAGGCCCTGATAGTCCAGAGTTTCAAGAACTTGAAACCCCCGAAGGCGAACCGCATTTACGGTTCTATGTCTCATCAGGCTATGAATTTGCTTTACCTGCGATGGGGATTAAAGAAGTTCTCTCTCAATCCCCGGATCGAATCACACCCATTCCAAATGTGTCTCCATTACTTCTCGGAACCCTGAACCTGAGGGGAAGAGTGATCTGGGTAGCCGATCTCGGCCAGTTTTTGGGAGACTTAACCGCCCTAGATACTGATCGAACTGAAATTCCTGTGATTGCAGTTGAAGATCAAGATACAATTTTGGGATTAGCTGTCAAAGCAATTAACGATATGGCTTGGTTAGACTTAGAAAAGATGCGGATGTCTACCCAAATTCCAGATAGTATGGCTCCTTTTATTAAAGGAGAATGGCAAATCGGAGAGTCCCCGGATCAATGTCTGCGACTGCTAGATCAAATTGCGATTCTTCGTTCAGCCCGATGGGCTGCTTAAGGGTTAACTTAAAAGCCTTGATCGATCTGCGGCTCCGAATCCTCCCGTCCCTCTAAACTGTGTTGAGATGTGAGATCACACTAAAATCCATGGCAGTCGATGAGTCAGAAGTGATATCAGGGAAATATCATTGCTAATATCTAAACTAAACATTAACAATAGTTTTAATTTTTAAGCTTACACTTTAAAAATTTTAAATATCACAGAGGGGGAAATTACCAATGCCAGCGAGTGCAGACTTTCTGCAAGAATATCAACAGGCAGAAACCGCTTATACTCAAGGAAACTTTGAAGAAGCGGCAGGGCTAGTTTACACATTAATTGAAAATTACCCTGAAGATCCATCTGCTCGACTTCTGTGTGGTCATATCTACGGGTATGGTTTACAACAATATGATGTGGCTCAAGAACAATATAACGCAGTGTTGAGCCTCACAGATAACGCTGAATTACTCGAACAAGCTGAGGCGGCTATCACAGAAACCAGTCATTTCATCTCCCATACCCATGACTCGGAGTCTGGGACTCTCACTAATGAAACAACGAGTGATTTGATCAATAGTACTCAAACCGCTGTAGAACAGCCCGAAGTCTTTTCAGATCTGGAGAACTTTGACTCAGAAGAGATCGAATCTTTTGACTCAGAATTGTTTGAGAGTGACTTGACTCAGCCCGAGATCGCAGCGCCATCAGATTTAGAATCAGAGTCGAATGAAATAGATTGGTCCCCTGAAGACTCCGGCAATGGTAATATTGATACTGACCTCAAGGATTTTGACGCTCTTGAATTGTCTCCCTCAGATCTCACCCTTGAAGATCTTGAATCGGATCTCGATTTAGAGACTGTAGACTTATCTCAGCCTAACTTTGGTGAGTCGGACCGGGATGAAGACTTGAGTTCAAGCTATACAGATTTGACACAAAGCGATCTGGGAATTGAGCAATCTCAGTCTGATTTAGGATTAGAAGAGGTCGAGTCAGAAACCGATCTCGACAGTTATGTCCAGGACTCTCAAAACTTATTGTCAGATAACCCATTTCATTCTGAAACCTCTGAGGAAGAAACAGCGAATGCGTCTGTTCTAGAAGAGCAGACTGAACCGCTCAATTTCGATGAAGACCCATTTGCCTTAGGAGATGAAGCAATTGTCAATGAAGATCTAGAAGAAAGTGATTTACTGTCGGGCGATCTATTTAACGAGGCTTCAGAAACTCAGGAGATCGGGGTTGAGCATCAACCCTCCGCTTCCCCAGATGAGTTTGAGGACTTTGACGAGCTTTTCCAAATGCCGTCTGAAGAAACAGAGGCACATCTCCCAGAGTCCGCCTCGGATCAAAATAATATTGCTCCGGGTTCTGCTCAAGCGGCTCAACTGGAGTTGGATGAACCAACAACAGGAGAATTAGCCCTCGAAGAATTTAATGACGATTTCGATGATATTTTTGCTTCAGTAGAAGATTCAGACTCAGAAGAATTTGATTTTATCCCCCCTGAAGATTCAACCTATACCAATGGCAATGGTAGAGTACCCAGCTATGATGGGGATCTCCCGGATACTCATTCCTCTGTAGAAGCAGAAACTTTGCTCACTGGAAATTCAGCCCCTTTGAGTTCATCAGAAGCAATAGTCTCGGAAAACTCAGCTAATCTAGAGAATAGCGAAGCCTCAGATTATTCCCCAGATGAGGCTTTTGTGTTTCCGCCAATAGATGATGAATTTTCGGAAGGTTTTGAGGTTGAGCCGATTGGTTCGGATTCTTTTAGCGAAGAAGCTATCTTGGACAGGGCCGATTTTGTGGACGATTTTGATGACTCCGCTGCCTACGATGAAGAGGATGACCCGTCTCTGGCTCCTCCACCCACCGATGCCGATGACTTTTTAGATGACTTTGAAGAATTTGATGATTTAGGAAATATCCCCGATTTTGAAGTATCTGCCAGTGATACTTCTGCATTTTTGGGAGAAAGTACAGAATTTGATGAAGAAGTTGATAGTAACTTTGTTGCCACAACCACTAGCAGCGCCATTGATAGCGAAACTTCATCCATTAGCAATGGTGAATTGTTTGGTGCTCTCTCCCTAGACCAAGAAGCAGTTACGACCTTCACCCCGCAAACGGAAGAAGCGGTGGAAACTACAATTTCTGTCGAACAAGGACCATTTGCCTTTTTGGAAAATGCCCCGATTAAGACCAAGTTTTTCTATACTGCCATTGGTGCAGGAATTGCTAGCTTAATCAGTGTGGCATTAGCAACCTATATTGCCACCCAAACTGCTGCCAATAATCGACGCAATGAAGTAGTCAAAGACCTGCGAACTACAGGATTAATTATGACAGCAGTTGCTGGGGTCAGTAGTTTTGGCGCAGCTTTGTTTATGGGGCGTTTGACTTCAAAACAAATGATCAAAGCCTCTGACGATCTGCAATTCCAATTTGATTCTATTACAAAAAATAATCTCAAAGCTCGTTCGACAGTATATGCCGCCGATGAACTGGGTCAGATGTCCACTCGGTTTAATCAAATGGCTCAGTTTATTGAAACCACAACACTCGAAGCCCAACGCAAAGCCGAAGAACAGGAAGAAGCCAAAGAAAATCTGCAACGTCAAGTGATTCGCCTCCTCGATGACGTAGAAGGGGCGGCTCGGGGCGATCTAACCGTAACGGCAGAAGTCACAGCAGACGTATTGGGAGCCGTGGCAGACTCCTTTAACCTCACCATTCAAAACCTACGAGAAATTGTGGTTCAGGTGAAACACGCGGCGCGTCAGGTGAGTAAAGGGGCAACAGATAGCTCTATGTTTGCTAAAGATGTTGCCGGAGACGCGCTACGACAAGCGGAAGAATTAGCGGCAACCCTCAATTCGGTTCAAGTGCTGACCGATGCCATTCAACGGGTGGCAGATTGTGCCCGCGAAGCCGAAGAAGTCGCCCGCTCAGCCGCTGCTGTGGCGACCAAGGGAGGAGAATCAGTAGAAATGACCGTGGCAGGGATTCTGAAGATTCGAGAAACTGTGGCTGAAACCACGCGGGATGTGAAACGCTTAGCGGAATCTTCTCAAGAAATTTCTAAAATTGTCGCCATTATTTCTAATATTGCTTCGCGAACCAATTTATTGGCCCTCAACGCCAGTATTGAAGCGGCACGGGCTGGAGAAGCAGGACGAGGATTTGCGATTGTGGCGGATGAAGTTCGACAACTGGCGGATAAATCAGCTAAATCCTTGAAAGAAATTGAACAAATTGTGATGCAAATTCAGAGCCAAACCAGTTCGGTGATGATGGCAATGGAGGAAGGAAACCAACAGGTGATTGAAGGGACACGGTTAGCCGAAGATGCCAAACGATCCCTGGATGATATTATTCAAGTAACAAATCGAATTGATGTGTTAGTGCGCTCTATTACCGCTGATACAGTGGAACAAAATGAAACCGCTCGGGCTGTGGCTCAGGTGATGCAAGCCGTTGAACACAGCGCTCAGGAAACCTCCCAAGAAGCCCATCGTGTATCCAGTGCCTTGAGTAACTTAGTTGGGGTGGCCCGCGATCTGCTCACCTCTGTAGAACGATTTCGCGTTGATCCTTCAGAAAGACAGTAAGTATTTGTCATCTATCGTTTGTTTTGATATGCGATCGCCCAAACCCGCTCAACAATATCAGTGACTCATGACCAAGAACCTATAACTTATTACTCATTATGCAAGCAGAACAACAACAACGGATACTGGGTTACTTTATTGAGGAAGCTAAAGATCACCTCAATACAATTGAGCAAGGCTTGCTCCATTTACAATCGACCATTGAAGATCCTGAACTGCTGTATGAAGTGTATCGTGCTGCTCATTCGGTAAAAGGGGGGGCAGCAATGTTAGGTTTAAATAGTATTCAGCAAACTTCTCACCGCCTCGAAGATAGCTTTAAAATTTTAGAAAAAATTCGAGATAAATGTGCTGTTCGGGTCGATCAGCAGTTAGAATCTTTATTTTTACAAATTTTTGATACTTTACAGGCATTGATTGATAGTCTGTCGGGTCCTTATGGATTAACCGATGAAGCGGCACAAACCTTACTCCAAGAAGTAGAACCAGTGTTTGAAGCACTGAAATATCATATCGGTCAACTGGCTAAACAAAATGATGTCACAGTAACAGAATTAACCTTCCCCGCCGGACATCCGCCAGCGGCTGCATCTACTGTCGCTGTCCCGATGGCTGCGCCTCGTTCTGCCCCGATCAAATCAGGAGAAAATAGCGCTAAAGAACTGTTTTTCCGTAGTGATGTACCGGAATACTTACGGGAGATGCTGCAACAATTCAAGCAAGTTGAAGACGGGCAAAATCGCCGTCAGCTTCAGGAGATTTGCCAGAGCTTAACCCGAGCTGGGGAAACCTTCGACTTACCCAACTGGGCGAGTTTTATTAGTACAATTGAACAAGTCATCGCGAATGCGGAAAATACTTATCATGTGCTAGCACCTATTGTTATTAAAGCGATTAAACAGGCTCAAGAATTAGTTTTGGAAAATAGAGATGATGAAATTATAGTCAGTGATACTCTCCAAGACTTATTACCTACTCTCCCAGTGGCAGAAGCTTCGGAACAAAGTTTGGGTTCAGATGAACTGTCATTATTAGAATTATTAGAATCTGAAACAACAGAATTGACAGACGATCCTGATGAGCTATCGAAAACAACACCAGTCACTCAGGATTTAGAGACAGAAACAGAAGTAGAATCTGAATCCTCATTTATTCCGGATGAAATATTCGATCAAAAACGCTCTCGTGGCCCCCAAATTCCTCCAGAAGAACTTAAAAGTTTAGCAGATTTATTTGATGGCGAAAGTTCAATAGAAGAAAATTGGCAAGAAGAAACTTTGATCGAAAATTCTCAAGCTTCTCAGGTTTCTGAAAGTCGTAATAGTAATCATGTGGATCAAGATTTTCTAGACTTATTTGAGCAGCTAGAGGAAGTTAATACAGCCACTCCCAAAGCTGACTTATCTGATGATCTGCTCACTGTATCAGATGAGTTAGAAACAACAAATTCAACTCCTCAGAGAATAAACTCTGCTCAAACCGTTTCTCATCAGGAAGAAATGGGTATTGATGAATTTGATGATCTACTGAATATTGGTCGCTCCTCAGCTACGAATTCTACAGACTCAGCCCCAGCTCAAACCGTCACTCATCCCATTTCTGAGGCTGAAGAAATGAGTTTTGAGGATCTTTTCACTGACGAAGAAGACTCAAACTCATCCTCTCATATTGAGGCTGAAAACGCTACAGATGAAATAAGAGAGCCAGAGGTGGGTAGTGATGATCTCTATCATGAACTGTTTGATAATTATCAAGAAGAAGAAGACTCTCAACCCGATCCGAGTACAGCTTTTGAAGATTTGTTTAATCTTGATTTAGCACAAGAAGAAGACTCGACTGATGAAATAGATAGATCCAGTCTGACAATCACTGAGATGGAAGAGACGGAAGAAACAGATTTTACTGACTTAGATGCCTTACTCAATCAGCCAGAAGCAGTAGCAAGTCAGCAGAGTATTTCAACCGAAGATAGCGATCGAGATCTAGACTTGTTTGCCAACCTCGATCAGATTTTGAATGAAACAGAAACCGCTCCCGAGTCTGACTCAGATTTGGAAACAACTGAAGAAGATGAATTTAAAGAGTTAGAAAAGCTACTGGAAGATTCTCCAGGGGGTAATCGAAATTCTACTATTCTGCGGCCGGCTCCTAAACGCTCCGCTCCGATCTATGAACCCATTGCTAGAGTGCCGGTGAAGCAACTCGATAACTTGAGTAACTTGATGGGAGAGCTGGTAGTCAACCGTAACAGTTTAGAGCAAGATCAAGAACGGATGCGGCAGTTTTTGGATAACTTGCTCGATCAAGTGTCCTTACTGAGTGATGTAGGTCAGCGGATGCAGGACTTTTATGAACGCTCGCTGTTGGAAATTTCCTTACTCTCCAACCGTAAACCGTCTCCGTGGCCGGCTCAAGTGCCTCTCAACGACAGCCAAAATCGTCATGATGAGTTGGAGTTTGAATCAACTGAATTGGACCGTTTTACCCCATTCCATACCTTGTCTCAAGAAATTATTGAATTAGTGGTGCGGGTTCGAGAGTCAGCGGCTGATATTGAATTTTTGGTCGAAGAAGCCGATCAAGTGTCTCGTCAGTTACGACAAGTCACGACTCAATTACGCGAAGGCTTAACGAAAGCTCGGATGGAGCCATACTCTCAGGAAGCGGATCGACTCAAACGCCCGGTGCGCGATATTTCAATTAAGTGTGGAAAACAAGCGGAGTTGTATGTTGAAGGTCGTGATACCCTGATTGATAAAATGCTGTTGGGTAAACTCCACGATCCTTTGATTCACTTAGTGAATAATGCCATCACTCACGGTATCGAGACTCCTGAAGTCCGTCAGGCATCTGGAAAACCGCCTATGGGTCGGATTATGATGAAGGTGTTCCATCAAGGAAATCAAACGGTGATTGCAGTCTCAGATGATGGGGCGGGAATTGATACGGAAAAAGTGAAGGCAAAAGCGCTACGGAAGCAGTTAATTACTCCCGAACAAGCCAATTTAATGTCGAACATTGACATTTATGATTTATTATTCCATCCCGGCTTCAGTATGAAGGACCAAGCCGATGAATTTGCCGGCCGGGGTGTGGGAATGGATGTGGTGCGAACCAGTTTAATGGAAGTGCGCGGTACAATCACCACAGATTCAACCTTGGGCCAAGGCACAACTTTTACAATTCGTTTGCCCCTGAATATGAGTATTTCACGGGCGTTGTGTTGTATTAGCGATCGCGCTCGGATTGCATTTCCAATGGACGGGGTAGAGGATATGATTGATGTTCCCCGCGATCAAATCCAAGCCCAGACGGGGGAAGAGCAAATGTTAGAGTGGCGGGGTTCTAAGCTGCCATTCAGACACCTGCGAGATTTACTGACTTACAACCGCCATTTAGGGCGAGGTAATGTTTACGGAACTAATACGGACGAAGATATGATTTCGGTGATTGTATTGCGTTCGTCGGGGAACTATCTGGCAGTGGAAGTCGATCAAGTCTTAGTCGAACAAGAAATTGTGATTAAACAACTCGAAGGGCCTGTTCCTAAACCCGTTGGTATTGCTGGGGCAACGGTACTCGGGGATGGACAAATTGTCGCGATCGCCGATGTTTTAGAATTAATTGACTTGGCAATGGGACGTATCCGGCGAGACTCCCGTAGCAAGATTTGGGAAGCGGGCGACTCTACTCTTGACCAACCGGTTGAACATAAGAGTGAACCAACGGTACTGATTGTAGATGATTCCATTACTGTGCGATCGCTATTGTCTATTACTTTTGAAAAATCGGGTTATCGGGTGGAAGAAGCCCGAGATGGTAAAGAAGCCTGGGAAAAACTTAAATCCGGTTTACCTTGTGATTTAGTTTTCTGTGATATTGAAATGCCTCGGATGGATGGTTTAGAACTATTGTCTCGGATGCAAAAAGATGCTCAATTGACAGAACTTCCCATTGCAATGTTGACTTCTCGCGGGGCTGATCGCCACCGCCAAATGGCTTATCAACTCGGCGCAAGAGGTTACTTTACCAAGCCCTATTTAGAGGAACAACTGTTAGAAGCGGCTCAACGAATGCTTAAAGGGGAAGTTGTGGGTTTACCAGTCCCAGGAGTTGAGTCAGTGATTTAGAAGGGGTTAGAGTCGGTGCTGGGAACAGTAGCAACAAATACTTTCTTAACACTATTCTGTTCCCTCTCTTGCCTTTTTTTCACCTCTAACTTGAAAAACTATAAATGGTTTGAAGTTGCAGGCGATACGGCTTACGCCAGACCCCCTCAACGCGCAGCGTGGGCTTGTCCGTATCGCAAACTGAACTGAGTTGCTGAGATAAGGGAAAAATTTCTCGCTTCAACTGAACTTTTAAATTCGTTAAAGGATCGTTTCCATCTGCTATTAAAAACTCTAATTTTTTTAATCCCGACCAACCCATAATTTCATTTAATACGGTTGCGATCGCTTGAACATAAGGATGATCGCCATCTTGATACCAGTTTGGAGTGGTTAAATTGGCTTGATCTAAACCTAAATGAAACACCATTGAAGTCCGACCAAATAAAGCAATAGTCACTGGGCGTGTTTCTTCTCGTAGGGATAAATCATGAATTTTAGCTAAGTTTCTGAGGTTTTCTAGTGGGTCTGAATGCTGAGTGGCAGATTTGATCGCTCCGGGGACTGCAACAGGTGATTGAGATTCTGAGGATGGATTTTCCCATTGCAGGGCTACTGTTACCAGATAAGTTTGCAGGAGTAAATGACCTAATTTTTTGGCTTTTGTGTCTAAATAGACAGAATTATAATCCGTTGCTTCAATTAATAAGGGTAAACGATCTACAATTTCAATACCATAGCCTTTTAACCCAGCAATTTTACGAGGGTTATTCGTAATGATACGAATTTGTTTGACTCCAATATCATTAAGAATTTGTGCCCCCATTCCATAATTTCTCAGGTCTGCGGGAAATCCTAACCGTTCGTTAGCCTCAACCGTATCTAATCCTAAATCTTGCAAAGAATAGGCTTTTAACTTATTAATTAATCCAATACCGCGACCTTCTTGACGCAGGTAAACCACCACACCCGCCCCGGCATATTCAATCATTTTTAATGCGGTTTGTAACTGCATCCGACAGTCACATCGTAGAGATCCAAAGGCATCTCCCGTCAGGCATTCTGAATGCACTCGTACCATCACGGGTTGATGTTTAAACTGGGCGGGATCGCCTTTAACAATGGCA
Source organism: uncultured Lyngbya sp. (assembly GCA_964401105.1). Lineage (GTDB taxonomy): Bacteria > Cyanobacteriota > Cyanobacteriia > Cyanobacteriales > Microcoleaceae > JAAURB01. The sequence goes on from CAYNXM010000002.1 coordinate 31,369, forward strand.
ACGTGTTCGGTATTATCCATTGTATTGCGATAGGCATAAATTAGAAATTCACCAAACTGGGTGGGTAATTTAGCCACTGCTTCACGATAGACAAACCGATCGTGTCGGAGGCGATAACTAATCAGATCGGCAATACTAATGAGTTTAAGTTGATGAGTTTTTGCATATTCAATTAATTCGGGTAGTCGCGCCATCGACCCATCAGGATTTTGAATTTCACAAATTACCCCACTGGGATATAATCCGGCGAGTCGGGATAAGTCTACTGCCGCTTCTGTATGACCTGCCCGTTTTAATACACCGCCAACTCTAGCCCGTAATGGGAAAATATGACCCGGACGGCGGAGATCTTGGGCTTGAGTCGAGGGGTTAATGGCGACCTGTATTGTCCGGGCGCGATCTTCAGCGGAAATGCCTGTGGTCACCCCCATATCCGGTGCTGCATCAATACTAACAGTGAAAGCGGTCTGGTTACTATCTGTGTTTTTAGAGACCATTAAGGGCAATTCTAACTGATCGAGGCGATCGCCCATCAACGCTAAACAAATTAATCCTCTGGCTTGAACCGCCATAAAGTTAATCATATCTGGGGTAGCAAATTGAGCGGCACAAATCAAATCCCCTTCATTTTCCCGATGTTCATCATCAACAACCACAATGCAGCGTCCTGCTTTTAAGTCCGCCAATGCAGATTCAATGGAGTCAAACTGGAATGTTGATAAGTTAGAGTTCACCACAACAATATTGCAAACTTCTCGGCTTAATATCTTTACATTTACTTATTGTAATAGTTTTGTGCCACTCAATTTCAACGTTATGGTGTGTAGTGCCGTGGTAACAGCTAAAGCATGGGATCAATTCCCCATGCTCAGGTTAACGCAATATCAATGATTTAATCTGCCGATTTTCTAGGCTATGACAAAGTCAACTTCGTCAGCGCCCTGGGTTTCACCTTGTCCAGCCGTTAGCATTTCTCCATTGACATCAATTGCAAAGGGAGTTCCATCTAAGCCAGAAAGATTATAGTCTGTTGTATCAGAGGTATATCCAACACTGGCAATCATTTTCCGACCTGCATCGGTATATTTGAAAGCTAGCATTTGATTTTTATCTTTTTTGTTGTCTCGCGCCCAAATCACCATGTATTGTTCCCCTTGGTAATCAAATACTTTCGGCTGACGAGTGGGAACATAACGGCCTGGTTCACCGAAACTGGCATCCAGGAAGGATTGAATGGAATCATCCTGAACCACAGCATAGCTGACTTCATCTTCAGAAGTTGCTTCTGCATCTTCTTGGGTTTCATCGGGTGCGTCTTCTTTACCTCGATTTCGGAAGTAATCAACGGCTTTTTTCGTACCAATGGCACCTGCTGTAGCCAAGCCAGCGCCAATTAATACATTACGTAGTTTGTTATTCATTATCGCTCCCTGTAATGGATTAAGGGTGATTTTAACAATCTTTTTGAGTTTAAGATCGACTTCAACACAAGTCTCTAGCAAACCCAACAGATCGGGACTGAAAAATTGTATCAGATGAGGGGATATAGGTTAATTGTTCTAAGCTTAACTTTATAATATGAATTTCTCTCCACTTGGCTGAGCTAGGTGAGGGTGTCCTCTGCTAATTTCAAACTATCCCTAGCCCAGAGATGCCATAAACCAGTCTAGCTTCTCAGTCAGTCAGCTTAATAATGCGATCATGCCTCTAGCAGCAGTATTGTAAGCGCCATCAAGATTTACATTAATGGGCTTGTAGGACTGGGAATGTTACTAAGGGTTGTTGAGTTAGGTAGTTCAGGGCTGCTAGAAAGGATGATATGCGGCATCGTTGATTACAACACTATCATTGTTAATTCTACGGATAATATCAATAATAAAATCTGCATATAAAATTAAACGGATAAAATATTCTTCTTTTCCATAATTCAAGAAGTCTTTATTTGCGTGTATTATTGGATGGCGATATAATAAATACGTTTCACCATCAGTAATTTGATTGGAGTTCTTAAACAAACCTTCATAGATAACTGAGTCAAATATTTCTGCTGTCGAGAAATCAATAATCTCAGCAATACTTCCAACTACCTCATCGGGACGTGTATCCACTCTCTTATTCTTCTTCTTATTCTCTTCAGGCAGATTTTCTATGATAATTTTTCTAATCCGCTTTTTCATATCTTTTGGAAGTATCGAATAAAGGTCTCGAACAAGTCCGTCAATCTCGGGAATTAATGTACGAACATTTAATAAATGTATATCAGTCTCATTAGCTGATTTTGTATAATAAATAGCAGCTCTAAAAATATTCATTCGTCCAGGAAAAATGAGATTTTGCCAAGAGGAAACGATATGATCTAAACGCTCCCAATTATTAACTTTATAATAATCTACAATAAATTTACTCAACGCATCACCTTCGATATCTTTTGCTTCATAAATTTCTGCAAGTAATAAATCATCATTAATTAGCCAATATTCTGAGTGCAGCCTTAATTTAACAAGGCGTTTTCTTGCAAAAATCCTGGCGTTATCGGTAATCTGAGTAAAATCAAGTTGCCGCTGAAACTCTCGAAATTGTTTTGTAGTTTTTTGAAATAGCGATATTTGGCGCTGTATTTGTTCAACAGCCTCTTGCAAAGGGCTGCGAAACTCCAATAATTGCTTTGATAAAAGACTGAAGCTTTCATTTATTTCTTTGGATGCTTGAATTTGCGCTGTCAAAGATTGATTCAAAGCTGGAGTAATATTTCTAAAAGCCTCAATTTGAGCTGGGATTAATCTGTTTTTTTCTTTTAATTTTAATGAGGCTTGCGATTGCAATATCAAAGATTGATTCAACCCTGGGGCAATATTTCTAAAAGCCTCAATTTGAGCTTGAATTAATCTGTTTTTTTCTTCTAATTTTAATGCGGTATACTGCTGACTGATATTTTTTATTGCAGAAAGCATACTGGGTTCGAGAATATCTTTTATATTCATATCTAAATTCTTAGCTGGAATTATTATAGCAATCTGTTATGAGTTGTAAGAAAATCTTCTTAAAAAAAGCCTTTGTGAATATTCTGTATTCTGTAGAGACTTAGTATGCTACGTGTCTACTGTCTCAGCCACGGGCGTGACTCCTGACTCAGAGGGAAGTAACTCCTTATTTCTCACGAACCAAAACAGCAATTGCTATATTGATTTTTTAACTATTATAACGTAGGGGATAAAAATCAATTTTATCAATCGTATTTGTAAACTATTGCGATCGCAATTTACAAGACAATAAGAGTTAAAGATAAATCGGTTAAATACTCTGTGGAACAGACTGACAGAGGCTATTGAAATTTTTAACTCAAATGATTATTTATTGTTTGAGCGATGATAACGTGGGGAATAAAAATCAATTTTATCAAATCCTTTAAAAAACTATTGCGATCACAATTTATAAGAGAATCATAGTTAAAGATAAATTGGTTGAATATAGTGAAAGTACAGACTGACAGAGGGTATTAAAGTTTTTAACTCAAATGATTATTTATTGTTTGAGCGATTCTCACGTGGGGAATAAAAATCAATTTTATCAAATCCCTTAAAAAACTATTGCGATCGCAATTTATAAGACAATAATAGTTATAGAACAGACTGACAAAACCTCTATTTCTCCGACTCAATAGATCATTTGGGAAGTGATGACATGAGGATTAGGTAAAAAAGACTATAAATAAAACGTCTATCCGATCCCTTGAAACTAAGACGCGATATGGCTGAGGCAACGCTGCGCGATCGCAATTTCAAGAGTTAGTCACTCAACCCGTCAAACAACTGTTACCCAATTGCCGACAAATAACAAATAACCCGTGACAACAGACAAAGATGCAAAACTTAACACAAACCAGACCCAGTTAAACTACAACGGGATACCGCCCTCTGATAGACTTGAACACTGGGAGTACCGTTAAAAAAATCGCGGTTACTTTCAGATGTAGGGAGGATAGAATTCGTGGATAATGTAATTGGATTAGAAATTATTGAGGTGGTCGAACAAGCGGCGATCGCCTCAGCACGCTGGATGGGTAAAGGTGAGAAAAACACCGCCGATCAAGTGGCTGTAGAAGCTATGCGCGAACGGATGAATCAAATTCATATGCGGGGTCGCATTGTGATCGGTGAAGGAGAGCGCGATGATGCTCCTATGCTTTATATTGGTGAAGAAGTCGGGATCTGTACTCAGGAAGATGCCTCAAAAGTTTGCGACCCCGATCAACTGATTGAGATTGATATTGCAGTTGACCCCTGTGAAGGAACCAACCTCGTTGCCTATGGTCAGAATGGCTCAATGGCTGTTTTAGCAATTTCCGAGAAAGGCGGATTATTCGCAGCCCCTGATTTTTATATGAAAAAGCTGGCTGCCCCGGCTGTGGCTAAAAATCATGTCGATATCAACAAGTCGGCGACAGAGAACCTTAAAATCATCTCAGACTGCATGAACCGTTCCGTTGAAGACTTGGTGGTGGTGGTGATGGACCGTCCCCGTCACAAAGATCTGATTAACGAAATTCGCTCTGCAGGAGCGCGGGTTCGACTGATCAGTGATGGTGATGTTTCAGCAGCGCTTTCCTGTGGCTTTGCTGGTACCAATATTCATGCGCTAATGGGGATTGGTGCTGCTCCTGAAGGGGTGATTTCTGCTGCGGCAATGCGCTGCTTAGGGGGTCATTTCCAAGGTCAACTGATTTATGATCCTGAAGTGGTTAAAACGGGCTTAATCGGAGAAAGCAAAGAAAGCAACCTGGCTCGTTTGCAAGAAATGGGAATTAATGATCCAGATAAAGTTTACAGTGCGGAAGAACTGGCTTCAGGTGAGACCGTTCTATTTGCCGCATCTGGGATTACTCCCGGCACATTAATGGAAGGAGTTCGTTTCTTCAAAGGTGGCGCACGGACTCAGAGTCTCGTGATTTCTTCCCAATCTAAGACGGCTCGCTTTGTTGATACCATTCATATGTTTGATCAACCCAAGAATCTGCAACTCCATTAAAAATCTCTGTTGGGAATGGGGAATATAAATCGATCACCTCCGCGTGTTCTCCCCTTCCCTGTTTCTTTGCTTCAGTTTTTTGTTGAAATACTCAAAAACAATTCACTAATCCAACTATAACAAATCCAAGTTTTATGAATATTGCAGTCGTTGGTTTAAGCCACAAAACGGCACCGGTTGATGTTCGTGAAAAACTCAGTATCCCTGAGCCTCAAATTGAATCAGCTATTCAACAATTACTGGTTTATCCTCATATTGAAGAGGTGGGTATTCTCAGTACTTGTAACCGTTTAGAAGTTTATATTGTTACAACAGAAGCCCAACCCGGTGTCAGAGAGGTCGTACAGTTTTTAGCTGAGTCTAGTCAGCTCCCTTTACATTATCTTCGTCCCCATTTATTTACTTTGCTCCATAATGATGCAATTATGCATTTAATGCGGGTAGCAGCCGGTTTAGATAGTTTGGTCTTGGGAGAAGGACAAATCTTAGCTCAAGTGAAGCAAACTCATAAATTGGGTCAACAATATAAAGGAATTAGTCGCCTACTTAATCGGTTATTTAAACAAGCGATTACTGCTGGAAAACGGGTCCGAACTGAAACAAATATTGGCACAGGAGCAGTGTCTATTAGTTCAGCAGCGGTAGAATTAGTACAAATGAAATTGCATAATTTATGTGATTATCGGGTTGCCATTGTGGGGGCCGGAAAAATGTCTCGTTTACTGGTTCAACATTTAATTTCAAAAGGTTCAACTGATATTTCAATTATCAATCGTTCAACCCAACGTTCAGAAGAGCTGGCTCGACAGTTTCCCGATGCAGAATTAAAATTACATTTACTACCGGAAATGCTGTCTGTTATTGGTCAGTGTGATATTGTATTTACGAGTACGGGTGCAACAGAACCGATTCTAAATAAGGCTATATTGGAAGAGAATATTCCTGTTGAGCAAAAGCTAACAGTGGTTGATATTTCTGTGCCTCGAAATGTTGCCGCAGATGTGACTGAGTTAGAGCATATTGACTCATTTAATGTGGATGATTTGAAGGAAGTAGTGGCTCAAAATCATGAAAGCCGTCGGCGGATGGCTGAAGAAGCTGAAGTACTTTTAGAAGAAGAAGTAGAAGCCTTTGAGGTGTGGTGGCGGAGTTTAGAAACTGTTCCGACTATTAGTTGTTTACGGAATAAAATTGAAGGGATTCGAGAACAAGAATTAGAAAAAGCACTCTCTCGTTTGGGTTCTGAATTTGCAGACAAACATCAAGAAGTGATTGAAGCATTAACCCGAGGAATTGTCAATAAGATTTTACACGATCCCATGGTACAATTACGAGCACAACAAGACATTGAAGCCCGTCGTCATGCCATGCAAACGTTACAGTTATTGTTTAATTTAGATCCTGAGCAAACGTCAACGGTATAGTTCTTTGTTCTTTGTTATTAGCTGTTCGTCTAGAAGAAGGTGCGTGGTGCGTCTGTCGGACGCACCCTACATTTTCTCACTCTCTTTTAATTCAATTCATCAGATTTAATACTGCTATTATTATCTGAATGCTGAGTCGTTAAAAACTGCGTGAGTAACGCTTGAAGTTCTGGGGATAATTCAATTGGCATATTCCCACGAACGTGTAAATCTCGTTGAGGAAAGGGAATTTCGATATTTCGCTTGCGTAAAATAGCTTCGATTTGAAAAAAGAGGTTACTTTTAATAATCATTTGTTTACTGGGTTTAGAAGTCCAAACTCGCAATTCAAAATCAAGAGAACTATCGCCGAACCCTTTAAATAAAACTTGAGGCGCTGGCTTCGGTAATATATCCGGGTTTGCTTTGGCAATATCTGTTAAAGCGGTTCGTACGGCCTCAATATCTGAACCATAAGCTACACCCACAGGCAAGCGCAAACCCGACACGGGATTATCATGATCCCAGTTCATTAATTCTTCTTCCAAAAAGCGAGAATTTGGAATAATAATAGAGATCCCATCTAAGGTTTTAATTAATGTACTGCGTGCGCCCACTCGCTCAACAATTCCCTGATATTCACCCAGTTCAATAAAGTCACCCACTTGTATAGGACGCTCCAATAATAAGACTAAACCACTACCAAAGTTTTTGGCAATATCTTGAAATCCAAATCCAATTCCGACTCCTAATGCACTGGCTAAAAGAGTTAATGAACTCAGATCTAAACCCCAGATTTGTAGCAGGATAATGATACCAATAAAAATAAAACCATATCGTACGACTAAAGAAACCATTTCCTCAGCCGACCGACTCATGCCAGTTACTCGTAAAATTCGAGACTGAAGTAAATCAGAAAAAGTTTTTGCCAGTATAAATAAACCCCAAATTAATCCGCCTAAGAGAAGTAAATCTGGAATAGAATAAGACTGGTTATCGAGGGTAATAATCCCAGTGGTAAAGGTGGAATGAAGTGCTCCGGTAATCTGGGATTTGAGTTGTCGAGTGCGTGGAAATTGTTCGGTAATATAGATAATAGTCAGTAGCCAAAGGCAACTGCGAGCTAAAGCTAAGGTTAAGCTTAAAATTACTGGTTCTAAGTTTTGATGAGGCTTAACTTTATCAGTAGATATCTGAGAGAGGGAGTAAGAGGGAGACTCTATAGTAGTAGTGGTTTGTGATTCATTGGCTGATTGATACTTAGCTAAAAGTTTTTGAACTAGACGACGAATAGAAGTAGACCAAATTCGTTGGAGTAGCCAGTGACCTAAAAGAGCGAATGCAATAATAATACAACATTTAATAAATGCTATTTTCTGAAATCGAAAACTTCGTTCTTCTTGAGCTATTCTAACAGCATCTTGAATAGCTTCTTGCCAAATATCAGCTTGTTTTATAGTTGATTTTTTATCGGGAGTATCTCGATCAATTACGGTCACTAATTGTTCACCATTAATCGTAATAACGGGAAGCTGACCCATTTGACGAATCTCAATTTTTATCTCATCTTGAGATTCAACGGCTTGCTGTAATCTCTGATTAATAATATTGGCGCGTTCTTTAGCAGTCAATTCAACGGAGCTATTGACTTTAAATAATATTCTGCCATCCAAAATTACAGCCGCTGTATTGCTTTTAAAATCTCCTTCTAAATTGGCTTGGGTTATCACTGGACTAAATAAAAAAAGTCCACCTATCAAAATAATAATTCCTAAAGTAAAAAAATACTTCAAGCCCTGTACAAGCTGTGCATTCCAAAACTTAATCACATCGTTCACTCCACCTATTAATTGATAAATCTATTAAACCCACTTGTTATTTCATCTCAATGTCATAAATTCCCGGATTAAATTTATAAATACGCCAAATATTCTAATGTTTAGCGAGATTAATCCAATGGCTGACATTTTCTAAAATTGACCTTATATCAAAGTTTTTATAGTCTGTTTTTACTAACAGGCTTACTGTTAATATTTGAGCCTAACCTTAATTAGACAAGCAGTGAATTCTGTTGTTTCCATGACCTAACCCCCTCAATTGTTAATCAGCGCTTAACCATTGCGCTCAATTCGGTTACTTAAATTATAAAGATAAAACCCGAAGAAGAAACAGATCTTTTCTTACAACTTTGATTCAGTTTGACTGGCGGCACAGTTTTCGCATAACCCAAAAAATTCTAAAGTGTGATAATAAATCTTGAAGTTGTGGGACTGTTGTAGTAAGCTTTCGAGATGGTGAACCGGACACTGTTCTAACGGAATAGACACCCCACATTCAACACAGGTAAGATGATGTTCGTCTTGTTGCATTGAACTATACATAGACTCCCCACTGGGTAAGGTACGGACATGAACCAGTCCTTCCCGCTTGAGTGCATCGAGTCCTCGGTAAACGGTTGCGAGTCCGATGGACTGTTCACTCTCACGTAATTTCAGATACAATTCTTGAGCAGAAACGGCTCGTTTCAGTTGCTTGAGTTGAGTCAGAATGCGATTTTGGGAACGGGTGCGACGGGTTTTCATGCTATTACGGTAACAATATGCCTGTTTCTAGGCTATCAGTTCGCGCTGAAGTGATTCTCAAATTCCGTGACTCTTGCCAATAACCCAATGACGGCGGAAAAAGCGGGATAAGGAAGATTCATCTAATCTTAAATAAATCGGTCTGCCGTGAGGACAGGTACGGGGATGACGAGTCCGCACCCATTGATCTAACAAATTTTGCATTTCTGCTAAACTCAGCGGTGTACCATTGCGAATGGCACTACGACAAGCAGTGGCGACTTGGGCGGCTTGCAGATCTCCTGCTAAACTTAGCTCTATGAGTGCTTCAGTGCAATCTGTGCGTTTTGCTAACAATTCCGGTGCGGTTCGCACAGCCCAGAGTCCTTCGCCAAAGGGTTCAATCTCTAAATTGAGGCGTTGGAGTTGTTCGAGTTGCTGATCCGAGAGTTGTTGCAGGATAATAGAAGGTTCTAAGACAACGGGTTTCCAGTTATCACAGAGTTGTTCATAGAGGACTCGTTCATGAGCAATATGTTGTTCAACTAACCATAACCCCCCTGGATGTTCAGCTACAATATAAGTTTGATGGACTTGAGCGATCGCAATTAATTCCATTACGTTAGAGGGGGTATTCTGATTCTGTTGATGCTCTATTGCCTCAGTTGGGGGTTGAATAGAGTCAGAAATCTGATACGTGCCTTTGGCTTCAGAGACGTTGAGAAACTGTTGAACGCGATTTGATTGAGATATACTATTATCTGAATTGAGTGCTAGGATTTGGTTAATTCCCGTTTGAATCTGTTCTTGCCAGAAATTGAGGTGACGCAAATAAACTTCTGCTTTGGTCGGATGACGGTTCCAATCAATTTGATCGGCAGAAACTTGTAAATGTACGAAAACGATTGGATAGCGATCGCGCGGACAAGTACGAGATAATTCAGTTAACAGGGTTTGCTCTAATTCGACCGATCGCACAATCCGACCATTAACCCCAATTTTAACCCAATCCGGTTTACCCCGATGACAGCGATCGGGTAAGCCTAAAACCAATTCAATCTGTTGAGAATTTGTCTCAGTTTCAAAATTCACCATTAATAGTTTATGGTGTAAATCGCTGCAACGCAAGCCTCGAACGAATTGAGGTAAAATCCCTTGAGAAGTTGGACTGGAATGAATGTTTAACCAGGGGGTTGTCCCTCGCCGCACTTGCCAACTGACGTGAGGATGACACAAGGCCATCTGTTGTACCACTCGCTGTACCCCTCGTAACTGTTGCGCTGCACCTGGGGAGGCCCCGCGACGAACATTCCATTCTCCAAATAGATTGGAAACTGTGACAATAGTCCCAGGAGCGATCGCAACGGCTTCTGTGGTTAAGACTTCTCCTTGCTGATTATACCGGACTTGCCAGCCACAATTATTCTGAGGACGACTGAGAATTTCTAATTCAGCCAGTTGGGCTAAACTGTGAAGGGCCTCTCCACGAAAGCCTAAGGTGAGAATTTTGGATAAGTCGGCAATACTGGTAATTTTACTTGTACTGTGAGGGGTAGCGGCTTGTTGCAGGTTTTCTATGTCCATGCCAGCGCCATTATCAGCCACCATCACCCGCCACTGTTGGGGCCATAAGGAAATGATAATCCGAGTCGCCCCGGCATCTAAGGCATTTTCTGCCAATTCTCGCACCACTGCCGCCAACGAGTCTATCACCTCACTGGCTGCAATTAAGTGAACGACATCTTCCGGTAGGGATCGAATTTGCAATGGGACTCTGTGGATTTTTTCAACAGTTTTTTGTATAACACATTGCTAAATCGAACGGAGAGTGTGTCACCCAGAGCGCTACGGGAATGAGTAACAGTGGGGTGTAGGATATAGAGTAGGCACTCTTGCAATTATTGATCTTTTTTGCTGCCTATCTCATAATCCCCAATTCCCTTTAATCTTAATAGAGTTGAATCGTTTCTGTCCTAATATATTGTAGGTGACTCACCTCAGCCAAGGGCAAACAAATCTTAAATGTTGTGCCTTGATTTGGAATAGAAATAAATTTTATTTCTCCATGATGAGCTTCGATAATAGATTTAACAATTGCTGTGCCCAATCCCGTTCCACTGCGTTTTCCATAAGTCACAAAGGGTTCAAATAGATGATCTTGAATGGTTTCAGGAATCCCAGGGCCATTATCTTTAATCGTGATTTCTGCCCATTTTTGGTTTATTCTTGCTTCAATTTGAATCAAGCCACCGGGTTGATCAAAAGCCTCAACTGCATTAGTGACTAAGTTTTGCAAGACTCGAATTAATTTATTGTCATCTGCTTGGATAATAATATCCCGATCAATATTACAAGATAAATGAACTTGATTTGACTGAAAATAAATTCGGTTTAATTTTTCAAATTTATCAAAAATATCTTTGAATTTAACCGGCGCTAAATTTAAAACAGTACTCCCTTTAGAAAATTCTAAGACTTCCTCCGCCATACTCAACATTCGCTGAATTTGCATTGTAATTAACTCACACCATTCTTGAGTATCTTCATCCGGATGAGCCTCTTTCATCATCGCACTTGCTAGTTGAATGCCAGTGAAGGGACTTCTGAAATCATGTAAAATTGTACTGACCATTTCACCGATGATTTCCATTTTTTCTTTATGAGCCACTTGATTCACATACTGATTTGTGGTTTGTCTTAAATGTTGGCTCATTTTACCAAACAACTTTAAGGTAACGCTGCCTTTGGCATTATTCAAGGTTTCTAGCAGATGATGACGAGAAATTTTTGCCAGCTTAACAGATTCTATTGCAATCGCTCTAGCACTTCTCGGCTGCCCATCTAATACTCCAAATTCCCCAAAATAATCATTTTTATTCGCAGTGGCAATGGTTTGATATTGACCCCGTTCAACTTGTTTAATAAAGTTCACTTTGCCTTGTAATACCAAATATAAGCTATCTGGATAATCTCCTTCTTCAAAAACAATAGATTGTTCGGGATAATCTTTTATTTCTGCAACTTGACAGAGTTTTTCGGCTTCATCTGGCTCAAAATACTGAATAAACTTATGAGATTTTAAATCAGAATAACTATCCATTGGAATGGCTGTTACAAGAGAACTCATTCTGCTATCTCCAAACTTTATATTAATCTTGATGGGTTACTTGACTTAAGTTGTATAATTTCTGATTTCAAGACATTCATATTTAAGAGTATATACTACTTGTTATATACTCTGAATATCATTATGGAATTTCTTTAGACCTGAATTCATCGGTTTTGAGAGGACATCAAGTCTGTGACTGTATCCGGCGGCACGCCCAACCATCAATGGTAGAGAGTCATTCGATAACTGTACTCGTCTTCAATTCTGCTATTTCCGAGCAGCTTGAGGTAGAAAAGCCGTCTCTTACTCACCAGCTTAACAAACTTAATCATCAGCAGTCTTCACAATGGCTCAATTTCATCCGAGAGGAGGAAGCAAGTTTTATCAGAATCTTTGCGGGAAAAGTCTGGGAGGCTGGTGATATGTATCTCAATCATCATATCTATCCACACAACAGAGTCTTAGAGGCTGCAATAACGGCAATGACCCACTTTTCGAGGATTCGGTGTATCAACTTCTCGGCTATACTCGAAAAGAGACATTTCTGTATCAATCATGGTTTAACTAGCGATCGCTGATGACCCTGTTCCCTCATATTCCAAATGATCGGGATAGAGAACATGCACAGGCGTTGGGTTATAACAGTGTTGATACAAATTGTTGAATGACCCTAGCAGGAGTTTTTATGGCTTACGACCGCGAAAAACAAGTTGCAATTGATGCCACCCTCGCCGCTGCCAAACTGTGTGAACAAGTCCGTCAACAAATTCCCCCCGCCATGGAAAAAGGGGATAAAAGTCCTGTGACTGTGGCTGACTATGGTTCTCAGGCTATTATTTGTAAAGCCTTGGGAGAAGCTTTTCCAGACGACCCGATTGTCGGGGAAGAAGATGCCACTGAACTCCGTCAGCCAGAAATGGCAGAAAACCTCACGAAAGTGACAAAATATGTCCAAGGTGTTTTGCCCGATGCCACGGCTGAACAAGTGACAAACTGGATCGATCGCGGCAATGGTAAAATCGGTAAACGGTTTTGGACGCTCGATCCGATTGATGGTACAAAAGGGTTTTTACGCAAAGATCAATATGCCATCGCCTTGGCTTTAATTGAAGATGGGGAAGTCAAATTTGGGATTTTAGGCTGTCCGGCTTATCCGGTAGATAACCAAGAACCAGGTATGTTGTTTGTTGCGGTACGGGGAGAAGGGGCAACCATGATGCCGTTTGCTACGGGAGAACAAACTGCTATCAAAGTTGTTAAAGCCGATGATACTGCTAATATGCGCTTTGTCGAAAGTGTGGAGTCGGGTCATGGGGATCAAGATCGCCAGAATAAAATTGCCCAAGCGGTCGGTATTACTTCTCCTTCTGTACGGATGGACTCCCAGGCGAAATATGGCTCGGTTGCTTCTGGACAGGCGGCGTTATACCTGCGTTTACCGTCTCCTAAATATCCTAACTACCGGGAGAATATTTGGGATCATGCCGCTGGTGCCATTGTGGTGGAAGAAGCAGGCGGAAAAGTCTCGGATATGTATGGTAAGCCGCTAGATTTTGCTTCTAATAGTAAGATGGTTGACAACCGAGGTGTGATCGTCAGTAATGGCATTATTCATGAAACGGTTTTGAAAGCGTTGCAGGAGTAAGTTAGTTTTGGTCAAACTGATTATCCAAATTCCCTGTTACAACGAAGAACAAACCTTAGGCGTAACATTAGCCGCATTACCCCGCAGTGTTCCTGGAATTGATATTGTTGAGTGGTTGGTGATCGATGATGGCAGTCAAGATCAAACAGTGAGAGTGGCTGAAAAATATGGTGTCGATCACATTATCAAGTTTTCTAGAAATCAGGGTTTAGCCAGGGCATTTATGGCGGGTTTAGAAGCAAGCCTGAAAGCGGGTGCAGATATTATTGTTAACACGGATGCGGATAATCAGTATTGTGCAGAAGATATTCCTTATTTAGTTCAACCGATTTTATTGGGTCAAGCAGAAATTGTTATCGGGGCGCGACCGATTAGTCAAATTCGTCACTTTTCTCCAATTAAAAAATTCTTGCAAAAATTGGGCAGTGGGGTGGTTAGAATCGCCAGTAATACTCAGATTCCTGATGCACCCAGTGGGTTTCGGGCAATCAGTCGAAATGCGGCATTACAATTAAATGTTTTTAATGATTATACTTACACATTAGAGACGATTATTCAAGCCGGACAAAAAGGAATTGCAATTACTTATGTGCCGATTAGAATTAATCCTCAATTGCGGCGATCGCGTTTAGTTAAAAGTATTCCGACTTATGTGAAGCGATCGCTGTTTACAATCCTCAGAATTTTTATGACCTATAAACCGATGCGGTCATTTTTACTCTTAGGAAGTATTCCGTTTTCGGCGGGATTTCTACTCGGAATTCGTTGGTTAATCTATTTTTTAATGGGGACGGAACGGACTCGAATCCCCAGTTTAATTTTAGCAGCGATTTTAATGTTAATTGGGTTTCAGTTATGGATTTTAGCATTAGTGGCAGATTTAATGGCAGTCAATCGTAAGCTATTAGAAGAAATTCAATTGAGAATGCGCCGGGCTGATTTAGATCGAAAATTAGTCAGTTCAATCAATAATAAAAAAACCACAGAGACACAGAAAGATTTAATTTAATCTACTATTCGATGGATTCTAAATCCCGACTGGCAAACAGGGGATAATTTAAATTAAGGTGAGAAAAAGCTTGTTTTGCTCGTCGAATTAAATCAGTTTTATAGATAAATTCATCTCGGGCATCAATCGGATAACATTTTAATTTAAAATGGGTTCCCCAGGGTTTTTCATCCATCACAACTAAAACAGGTAATTTAAGTTGAGTGTATTTACTGGTGTAAGCGACTCGATATAAAATCTTTATCACTTTTTCCACTTGTACACGATGATCGAAGTAGAAATCTACTGCAACTTGCGCCTCTACACTGCCATCATTGGCGTTAGAAATAGCTTCCGTCCAAATTTTATTGTGGGGAATTGAAATTACATTATCATCGGCTGTTTCGATCCGAATTCCTCTTAAACCGTAGCTGATAATTTCACCATAATGATCGCCAATTTGAACGCGATCGCCCACTTGATAAGGACGTTCAAATAAAGCAATCAGTCCGGCAATAACTGAACTGGCATAATCTTTGAAAGCAAAACCTAAAGCAACCGCAATTGTTCCCGTAACTGCGACTAAATTACTGGGGGATAAATTTAAGAATAAGTTACTTAAAAAGACCACTGCAACGGTTAATAATAAAGCTCGCCAAAAGGGTAAAGATTGTTTAACAGTTAAACGAAATCGTAAAGCCACCCGTTCAGAAAACCAATTAAGAATTTTCTCAATCGTCAGAGTTGCCCAGTAAGTTACAATGATAACAACAACAGCCTGAATAATTTTAGGCAGCGTCACCTCGGAAAGCAGTTCAATTTTTTCATTCAAAGTTTCTGAGCCAGTTTGAGCCAGTAACTGTCCTAAAACGAATGAAAATGAATTCAAATAAGACATAAACTAACGCCTCAATCTAGATGCTTTTATTCATATCATAGTCGGGTTCATCCCCAATCGTGTTAATTCAGATTAGTTAGAGAAGTGTTTAAACAAAAAGCTAATCTCAGCGCCAGCAGATCGGGAGTGAGAGTGCCTCAGGGACTATTTTGATCGGGGATGTATTTATTTTATACTTCAATGGCAGCACCACCACAAGATCTCACAGAATGGGAATTAGCTCCAACAGAAACTTTTCCTCTTAGTCGATGGCTGTGTTTAACATTGAGTTTGGGATCTTAAATATTCTGATTGCTACTTTATGTAACAAAGCTGAGTTAAGTTAGGGATATATGTAGTATATTGATTAGTTAAACTTCAAACTATTTTAATAAATTGAGCTATCATTAATATTGTTACTTTCTTAAATTAACAGAATTAATTACGCAATGAAAATCACAAATAAAGCTATATTCTTACTTTTCCTTTCAGGAATAACACTGTTATCTGGATGTAATCAGATTCAAACTATAAAAGAAGAAACTCAAACCCCCATTCAATCTGAAGAAAATCTATCTACTGTTGAATCGGCTGATGGCAGTTTGATCTCTTATGGTTCTCGTGGAGAAGGCAATCCCACCCTTGTATTTATTCATTGCTGGACGTGCAATCATCAATTCTGGAAATCTCAAATTGACTATTTCTCAAATGACTATCAAGTGGTTTGGTTAGATCTGGCAGGACACGGACAATCCGGCAGTCAGCGTCAGCAATATACAATGTCTGCTTTTGGTCAAGACGTGGCATCTGTGGTCAATCAAATCGATGCTAAAAAAGTCATATTAGTCGGTCATTCTATGGGTGGCCCTGTTGCGGTTGAAGCGGCTAAAATATTGGGAGATCAAGTGATAGGAATTGTCGGAGTTGATACCTTTTATACTGGGTTTGACTATCCTCAATCTGAAGAAAAAATAGAGGAATTTGTAGCCCCTTTTAAACAGGATTTCAGTACGGCTTCCGAACAGTTAACCCGTTCAATGTTTACCCCCTCAGCCCCTGAACCCGTCGTCAATAAAGTCGTTTCACAAATGAAGAAAGATCGCCCAGAAATGGGTGTCAGTGCCCTCTATGAAATCTTTCGATGGAATGCCAAAAATGCTCCATCCGATTTAAATCAATATGCGGGTAAACTTTATAATATTAATGGTGCACCCACAGGCAATGAAACCCCATTACATGAATCTGTGATTCTGATTCCCGAAGTCGGACATTTTGTCGCCCAAGTTAAACCTGATGAGTTTAATCAAACCTTAGAACAAATCCTGGCTAAATATCCTAAAAAATCCTTCCAATAACTCACTCTTTATCTCTTTTTTTCTTGAATCATGAATCCTAATCCTCGTAATCCTGTATTGTTAATTCATGGTATTTTTGATACTTTAAGTATATTCAATACAATGTCAGCCTATTTAACCCAAAAAAGCTGGGAAGTTCACTCCTTTAATCTTCAGCCTAGTGGTGGATTGATCGGACTCGATCAATTGGCCCAACAAATTACTGACTATGTTGATAAAAACTTTGCACCCGATCAACCTTTTGATTTAGTCGGGTTTAGTATGGGGGGAATTGTCAGCCGTTATTATATTCAACGCCTTGGGGGAATTAATCGCGTACAACGCTTTATTACTATTTCTTCGCCTCATTATGGCACTTGGACAGCTTACTTTTATATAACGCCCGGTACTGTTCAAATGCGCCCTAATAGTAATTTTTTAAAAGACTTAAATAAAGATATTATTCAACTCAATCAGCTTAATTTTACGTCTATCTGGACTCCGTTTGATGGCATGATTATACCTGCTCATAGCTCTCAATTGCCAGTCGGTGAAGAAATCAAGCTCGATATTTTACTGCACGCTTGGATGGTTCGAGATCGGCGTAGTTTGAAAAGCGTGGCAGAAGTATTATCTCAACCGATTAAAGATCCGCTATTGAGAAGAAATTAGTTAATTTGAGGCAGGATTAAACGTAAAAGCCGGTAAGGTTTTCTCCACACCTGAGGCAGTTGCCACCGTGACAACAAACTTTTCTTGCCAACTTCCGATCACTTGCGTATAAAGATAGGGGGTGGGAGAATCATAACTTAATTGCTGTTCATCCAATACCTCCGTAGCATCGCTGACACGCAACCTCACCCCTGGGGGTAAATGGGTATCATTTGGCGTGCCTAACACCAGCAATAACGTCCATTCTGGAGTGGTTTCTGAGGCTTCTAACGGCCCAGTCAAGGTATATAAGCGTAATACAGTGTCATCAATTTGTATGTCTTGATAAGCCCCTCCGGTGTGGCTGGGAATATCTACCCCAGCTTGTTGCAATTCTTGCAGCAAAGTTGTTAAATTATCTGCACCTGAACGTAAAGCAGTGGCTGGACTGAGGGATAAATTAGGCAAGAGTACCCAGGATAATTCTGTTGCAATCTCATCCAATTGACTCGATAACCAATTTCCGACGTTGATACTGGGTTGAGTTAACAGTTGGAATACATCTCCTAAATGATGACGCAGTTGAGTCAAGATAGAATCATTCGGGGTTTCGACAGTTTGAATTTGCTTGACCCATTGCAACAATTCGGGTTGAGTGAGAATCACAATAGCCTGATGCCAGGTTAACTGTTGCCACAGCGGTATCGTTGGCTGCAAACCGGGTAAAATTTGTTTAAGTTCGGCAGCTTTTGCGTTCAACGCTGTTTTCCGATTAGGAATGGCGGGTAAGGGAATATTAGAGGGTTTTAAACAACGCCATTGTAACAGTAATTGATCGGAGTCTAATTTAATCCAAGATAGGGGAACTGAATAAGTCCAATCCGAGTCAGGTTGTAATGGCGTTGTCGTTTGATATTGCTGCCAATCTTGATAGGAGAAAAAGCCACAAACTGTTGCTATTTCTAACTCTTCTTGTACCTCTACAATCACATAGAAATGAGCCGCATATTCAGGTAAATCTAGTACCATTTGAGGCACTGTAACCACTTCATCGGTAAAGCTACCCACGGTTAATAAACAAACTTTAAATTGATTCACCATAAGCTGGCAAACCGCTTCTAAGTGAGTACTGAGTTCTGGCTGATACAAAGAGCAGTGTTCAGTATTCAGTGTTAGATCTGAGGAATGTTCTTCTAACCAATTTTCAAAGCCAGACAGTCCTAAAGCATTCAAATAAACCCACCATTGTTGAGACGGATTAATCATAGGTTGGCTCAGATCTAAAGCCTGACGAATCTGATGGGGCAGAATCTCAACTGTATCGGTATTAAATGACTCAAAGCCGAGCATGATTTCGGATAAATCTAGGGCTGTATTGTTCATGGTTCATGATTCCTTTTATGAGTAATTATATAAATGTTTTAATGAATATGACTGAATTTAGTAATATATTGATCTAGTGAATTTCCATTTTATTATCCAGGTAGCTACAAAGTTTGAGAGCAAACTGGGTTTCTGTTGTATTTTCTTTAGCAGTATGAGAATCCGATTCAGCCTCTGCCATCAATTGATTAATTTGCTCATCTAAGGCTTCAACTAAAGGCTGATTGATTTGAGCAAGCCGTTCTGGATCAAAACTGCTAGAATTTTTCAGAAACTCTAATAGACGTTGTTCTAATTCCTTGACTAACTTTTGACGAATTTCTGCCCGAAATGATTTGAGTTTGAGTAAACGGCTGACTTGATATTGGGCTTGGAGTCCTACAATTTTAGCAATTTCTCCCATCGACTTTCCTTGACAGTGAAATAGATGTAAAGCGTGCAAAAACTGTTGAGATTTAGCCTTGTCTCGTCGTTTTAGTTTGTCCACCCAAAGGTTAGTCACCTCTGCTAAACTCTGGTTTAACCCTAACATCAATTGCTGACGATAAACATTTAAAAATTCACTCACCTCCGTTTCATTTTCTGTTTCAGATGATGTATTATAAGGAATTCGTTCCGCCCAAGATTCATTTTCTGTCGTATCTAAGGTTTGGGTTGAGAGATACTTCCCTCGTACATAAATGCGATATTCTCTTAATCGATTTGCCAGGTCTTGTAGCTGGGCAGCCACAATATTAGCAGAACAATCTTGTTGAAATTGGGAAAGTAACATTTCAGCCATTTCTTGATACTGTTCTGGGGTAGGGGGCTGACATCTTTTTCCAGATTGGCGACTCCCTGGATTTCGGTAAATCCCGTGATAACAGCATAAGATCTGACGATGTTGCTCAATTTCTGGAGCAGTCAGTTGATGGAACTGAGATAAAATTCGATCCAATTGCTGGGGTTTCGTATCATTTAAGATGGCCCAGTTACTGACTTGATAAACTCCTCTTTCAAGCAGAAAATGATTCAGTTCTGGATGGAATTTAACTTTCCGGTTTGTCCAAGTGGCTAAGCTGCTTTGCCTCGGGTCAAAACTTTGCAGAATTTGTCGGGAAAAGGATAAATAAGATGAAGTATTCGGTTTACGAGTTCCCGGTTCATCGAGGACAAAAGGCAGTAACTCCTGATATTTAAAGCCGTGAGTTGTACCAAATTTTTCTTCGAGATGCCGACAAACGAGTAAAATTTCCCCAGAAATTAAACAAAGTAAACAAAGTTCAGCCTCTTGAGAATAACCGTTGGATTGAGGCTGACGCACCCATTGTATCAGTTGAGACTCAACCTCCGAGTCACGGACTTGCAATTGAGCAACGGTTTCCGGAAAGACTGAGGTCAAAAAGGCTTTAGCATCAGCTATTTCAGAGATGGTGTATCCTCCTGAACTCTTGAGTTTCACCAGTTTCCAGTATTTTGATGGATTACCCATAGATGTTCAATCTGCCACGTATGGTTGGGATATTCTCCCATGGGGGAGAGTGGTTAACACCTCTGAATCTCGTACCCTAGAAGGAAAATATGAGTTGATATCACGTCTCCCTTCTACTCTGACATATCTCTGAGAGCATTGGGGTTATGCAGGGAAATGCTGACTTCAGAGGCTTGAAAACACCGTAATACATTTGCTTCACTGTTGTCTACAACGGTTTATATAACATCTGCTGTCTTCGATGCAACCCCCAGGGGATAGATTGATGATGTTACTTCCGTATAGTAAAAGAGTGATAGGGGTATTGACAAAAGACATATAAGAAATTCTGACGATAATTTGGGCGATCGCGATACAACAATTTCAGTAGAACAAGATATAATTTGTGATGGCATCCTCAGGAGAAGCTTGAATGTTTCAAAAACAGGATATCTATTGGATTGGTTTGGCCTGTACGCTAATGGTTGGGGGTTACTCATTAATCTGGTCTTCTGAACCTGAAATAAGAAGCTTTAGCTTAAAAGACGAAATCAATGCACGACAAGAATCAGAAGATTCTGACTCTGAAGCTGCCCGTCCTGCAACTCTCCAAAAAGTCCTGGAATTGGCTCAGAGAAATGATGCAAATACCATTCAGGATTAATTCAGTCGGGTGATTTGAGTCAATCCTTAATTGGCCAATTCTCATCCACCATCAGGTTAGCATTTCAACTCAACTCTCCGTTATGTCAAGCTTTCATGGCAAAACCCTGAACACCTGGCGACGCTACACACGCCATCCGGCTTTCAGGGTTCAATTTAACGATTCAATGACTTAAATAATTAACAGACTAATCTGCTGCCGGGGCCAATTCTGTAGAACCTTGGCCACGTTTACGAGTTAATGTGTTAAATAGCATCAGACCAATGGCTTTAATTAAGTTACCTTCTAACTCATTAAACAGCTTCATGTTCATGCCGAAAGCATCATTAGCTTCATTGACAATCTGTTCGGCTGTGGCTTGGTCGATGGGTAAATTGTCCATTGCCTGCCGATAATTGGCTTTAAAAGCTTTCTCATCTGGAATGTCATTAAACTCATAAAATTGAGTCCCTTGACCTTCACTCAAGTTCATGCCTCGTTGAGCAATTCCTTTCAGAATTTGTCCACCTGAAAGATCGCCTAAATAGCGAGTATAAAGATGAGCAATTAGCAATTCTGGCTGATTGTTAGACACATCTCGAATGCGCTGTACATAAGCTTGAGTTGCTTCGGAAGGTTCAATGGTTTCCCGCCAATTTGAACCGTAATAGAAGTATAGATCTTGTTCTAAACTTTGTTTGCGGTTTAACTCCGGAAAATAAACCTGAGAAAGAATGGGATGGTTACGATGACGTTCCATCTCCTCTTCCATTGCAGAATACACAAAGTAAAGATTGGCTGCCAACTTACGGTAAGAGGTTTTCTCAACTGTTCCCTTCAAGAAGCATTTGATAAATCCCACATTTTCTGCCATGGTGTGGGACTTTTTGGTTCCCTCCCGGAGTTGAGTCGCTAAATTAACACTCATACTATATTTTTGATCCCAAAAGTAAAAATTAACAACAAGTTGATTTCATGGTGAAAAGACAGTCTATCAAACCGTCTGAATTAATAGCCTATCTTGATTGAATGATAAATTGTGTTAAGAATTATCAATTAAGCTGTGCTGCAAAAGCTTTGAGCTGTAATGAATTTAACAGTATTTGTCAAGTGCCTGTAATAAGTTGTAAAGTACGATCGCTGCTTTACCACAAGAAATGTTTCCTAGTCTTCTTCCTTCCTTAGCTGAACAACTGACTGAATCTACTTCTATTCAACTGGCTCAAAATCTGCAATTACAAGGAATTACAACGAATTTAAAAAATTCACCGCTACAAACCACCTATGTTCATCAAGGCAGTGGTGGAATACCGATTTTATTATTACATGGATTTGACAGTTCCGTGTTTGAGTTTCGCCGTTTATTACCTTTATTGGCGAATCAAAATCAAGTCTGGGCTGTTGATTTATTAGGATTTGGATTAACAGAACGGGATACTAATATTCCGATTAATCCTCAAAATATTACCATTCATTTATACAGTTTTTGGAAAACCCTGATTAATCAACAATGTATTTTAGTGGGGACTTCTATGGGAGGTGCAGCAGCAATTGATTTCACTTTATCTTATCCGGAAGCTGTTCAATCTTTAGTGTTAGTCGATAGTGCGGGTATCGGTCGTGGTCCTGTGGTTGGGAAGTTTCTATTTTCACCATTTGACCGTTGGGCAACTAATTTTTTAAGTAATCCTAAAGTTCGTCAAGGAATTAGTCAAAATGCCTACTTTAATAAACAATTAGCCTCAGAAGATGCCAGGATTTGTGCAGCTTTACATTTAGAACATCCTAATTGGAGTCAGGCTTTAATTAGCTTTACCAAAAGTGGGGGTTATGGCAGTTATAAAAATCAGTTAAGTCAAATTCAGCAAAACACTTTAATTATTTGGGGCGAAAACGACAAAATTTTAGGAACAAAAGATGCAGCCATTTTTCAACAGCTTATTCCTAATGCTCAATTAAAATGGATTAAAAATTGTGGTCATGTGCCTCATTTGGAACAGCCTCAAATGACAGCAAAGGCTATCTTAGAGTTTATTACTTAATCGTTTATTATAATTCAGAATTCGCCAGTTGTAATGCCTGCCATCCAGCTTTTAAGTTACCTTGCATCAACTCAGCAATTCTTTTTAGGAGTTGAAATTCTACTTGATTCGGTTGCAGGGTTAAGGCAGGCTGTAAAGCAACTTCAGCGGCTTGAGGTTGCCAGTTATACAGATAAACAAAAGCCAGATAAGCATGAGCGAAAGCATTATTGGAATCTAGTTTAACCACTTGGTTAAACGCAGCAATTGCCCCTTCAACATCCTGTTGCAAAACGGTTGCTAATGCTAAACTATAAGCCAGTTTTAAATGATTGGGTTCTTGTTGGCAACGATAAGTTAAAGTTTGTTCGGCTTGACGTAAATAATCTTGTGTGGGATCATATTGATTAATCCGAGCAATTTGATCAAAAATGGGTTCTAATCCGATTATTCCTTTTGGTAATTGTTGAGCGAGTTGTCGCAGTTGG
Source organism: uncultured Lyngbya sp. (assembly GCA_964401105.1). Classification (GTDB taxonomy): domain Bacteria; phylum Cyanobacteriota; class Cyanobacteriia; order Cyanobacteriales; family Microcoleaceae; genus JAAURB01. Next base: position 54,947 of record CAYNXM010000002.1, read on the forward strand.
GTAATTAAATCTAATTCTGGGGCAGGTAGTGCCGTTGCGGAGGGATTAATTTCGATAGTAATATTCGGAATATCTATAGGATAGGTTTCCCCAGTTTTACGGTTTAAATAGGTCGCTTTTAAGCGATAAATTCCGGGCGTTGCTTCTTTTGGGGGCAACATTCCCATTCTTTCAACCACTTGAAAATTAGAGTTATTAGCAACAGAAGCAGAATGTAATAATCCCATGGCAATTCCATGGTCATGCAGCCATCGAGAAGTGACTTGATTTGCAGTTTGTTGTTGCCAGCTTAATAAAACTAAACCTGATTTTAATTGTTCTCCTGAACCTGACCAAATATAAGTGATTGGAATAGGTAATCCAGGAGGGGCTACGGGGGGCAATAAGACTTGTTTGAGTTGAACCTTTGAACTGGCAGTATCAATGGGAGTGACTTCAATATAAGGCAATTTGCGATGATAAAGATTGAGAGTACTTTTATCTCTGAGTTGCCACTGTTGATGCAATTTAAATTGTACACCTTTTTCTACTTCTTGCACAATTGCAGCTTGTGCATCAGAAATTCGATTAACCGATCCTTGTTCATTGGTTTTTGTTACAAACCAAGATAAAGATACTGCATCTTGAAATACATTTTCTAGGCGAGTCCCTACTTGTCTGGCGTAAACTTGAAAGTCTGTTAATGCACCAAAATAGTTAAGATTATGTTGATTAATTGTTGGAGTTGAGGGTAAAACACCGAGGGTTGATTGTAAGTAAGGTTCAGTTTGAATAATTTGGTTAATCACCTGTTTATGGGGGAAAGGTGAATCTAAATAAGCTTGATATTCTCCTTTTGGACTGATTACTGTTGTTAATCGTTCTATAATTTTTCCATCTATCGGCCATATACTTAACTCCATGATAATCATTGCTAAAATTAAAACCAGCCAACGCACTATTTTTCCCCAATATTTCGGCAAACACAGTAAACCATAAGCTAATAGTATTGAGAATACAGGAAGTAGGGGTAAGCTATAACGAAAGTCTTTATTGATATTGAGAGAACATAAGAAATAGCCACCGATTAAAAATATAATTAGCCAGGGAAAGGAATAGGTTCTACGATGATTAATTTCTAGCTTTGTTTGAATACCAAATAGTAATAATCCTACCATAGGAATAATTAACAGTAGCCAGGAAATCTGTTGAGGTAATAAATCCCAATAATAGATCCATGCTTGCATGGTATTTAAAGCTGGATCGCCTTCAGCTAAAGCAGAATCTATAGTTGCTCTTTTTCCGGAAGTTAGCATTAATAGCCAGTTTATTCTGACCCACGGAAAAATAATAATTATAGATATAAATACAGCGAATAATAATTGAATACTTTTTTGCAAATTTCGCTTTATAATCAGTTCTATTCCTATCCATAGAAATGGAATAAATAAGAAAAAAATTGCTGTCTGTTTGACTAAAATTGCTAATCCTAAGGAAACTCCTAATAAAATAGTCCAAACGTTACTATTAATTAGTTTATTTTTCTCTATTGTTTCTCGCCACATTGTTAGGCAATAAAAACAAAAGGTTATCATTGCTATCAAAGGATAATCTAAGAGGAATTGTAAGCGATAAACATATAATCCTGGAAATAAAACACATAATGCAGCCGCCCATAAACCCACTTGCGGGTTAAATAGTTGACGAGCAATTCCGTAAACAGAATACAATAAAATTGCACTAAATAGCAGATAAACTAAAGTACTTTGATCGGAACCTGTTCCAAATATATTTAAAAAAGGAATAGTGAAAATATAGGTTAATGGTGGAACTTTTGGCGACAACATCCAGAATTCTTTCCACCATTCCACAGAAAACCATTGAGGAGATTGAAGGAAATAAAAATAGTTGAAAGACCCTGTCAGATAATCAGCTTGATCCCAGGCTGGAACACTTTGATCGAAAGCAAACCACAGGCGATCGCTCACTGTTGCGAGTAGCCATATTAAACATAAAATTAAAATTTCTCGCCTTTGCTGTTTCATGATTTTCTTGATATATTTTTGCTCTAGTATTGATTATTATATTTTCCAATTAATTAAACAGGATTAGCGTTTTTTATAGCTATTTTATAAATATTTATTTTTTATAGAAAATGAAAATAGGCAATAGAATTAATTATCTTAGGCTTTTTACAAAATTAGTTATGATATTTATTTTTCATGAATATTTTATGATTACTGTAGGGGATAGTGGTCAAAACATATTCTATTTTGTAGAAGAGAAGAGACAACCCTGAAAAATTAAACTGTGCATTTAACATATCATTAGTCGGTAGTTTGAAGCAAGAATCAGCTATCCTCAAGAAGAATTGGATTATTCTATTATTGGATCGGGTTATATAGCAAGATTACTTGATTGGTAAAAACAATAATCTATATCAGCCCCCCAGAATTTGAGGCTTGGAGGCAATGTAGTTTATATCTCTATTTTTTACTGCGATAGAGGTGAAGCTCAGTCTGCTTTGTTTCCCCTTAACTTCTGAGTCACCTCATGAATTAGACCCAAGCCAAACTCCCTGAATAAAAGCAATTGAACATTTCTGAAATTTCAATCATCATTTTCTCAGCTTCGTTTAAGGTTCTGTCGATAGGATTTTGAATCAAGATAGTTTTCGGATAATTATTCAAGATAGAATTTATCCTAAAGCTGTCAAAACCAAGTATTGGAGAAATTATTTAGATCATGAATAACATCAAAAATAAAGTTGCTGTTACCGCTGCGTTAACTGGTATTTTAGCATTGGGTTTAGGGACTCAGTCTGAAGAGGTTTTAGCAGGAAAAGAGGGGATGGAAAAGTGTGCTGGTATTGTTAAAGCCGGACAAAATGATTGTGGTACCAGCGCTCATGATTGTGCGGGAATGGCGAAAACAGATGGTGATTCTGAAGAATGGATTTATGTTCCAGCAGGCACTTGTGAAAAAATTGTAGGCGCTACTTTGAAAGAGGCTGCTCCGAGTGCTTCTGTGGAAGAAAACAATGGCACAGAAGTTGCTCAACAATAGTTTATTTTTTTAACAATTGACTGTCATAATTTTTGTGGCAGTCATTGAGTTTAATCATTTACCTTCGGAGTCAGTTTAACTTCTGTATGTTTGGCAAAATATTGCTATAATTTTATGAGTTAATCTCATTTATCATAACTGAAATTACTATAATATAGCAATCTGAAATCAGTTGCGATCAATCATGCATATTGATCAAAAACCTAAAGCCTTTTCCCGATTGCCGAGCGGGTCTTGTTGTGTGGTTCAGTATTGCCGATTTCAACACAATTTTGTACACAACTTAAAACGGATTTCTATATTATTTTGCGAGTTTTATCTTAAAACTTATAACCCTTAGCCACTTGTTTTTTAAAAGACTATGATTCAAGGCGTAGGAATTGGTTTACGTTCCTGTCACTATCAAGAGATTCTCAATACTCAGCCTAATATTCCTTGGTTTGAAGTCTTATCAGATAATTATATGCATTCACAGGGACAACATTTAGATTATTTAGATAAAATTCGACAATACTATCCTGTTACATTACATGGGGTTGGAATGTCTTTGGGTTCAACCGATCCATTAAATAGAGATTATCTAAATAGTTTAAAACGTTTAGCTGATTGGCTTGAACCAGCTTACATTTCAGATCACTTGGCTTGGATTTCCATTAATGGTAATTATCTTAATGAGTTAATGCCTTTGCCTTATACTGAGGAAACTTTGAAACATTTAGTGCAACGCATTCAACAAGTTCAAGAGATTCTCGGTCAACGGATTTTAATTGAAAATCCAGCAACTTATTTAACCTTTAAACATTCAACTTTATCGGAATGGGAGTTTATCTGCGAATTACTGGAGCAAGCGGACTGCTATTTACTCCTTGATGTTAATAATATATATGTTAGTGCTATCAATTGTCAGTTTAATCCGTTAGACTACCTTAATACTCTGCCAGCAAATAGAGTCAAACAAATTCATTTAGCGGGTTATGAAGAATATCCTAATTATTTATTAGATACTCATGGTCATCGGGTACATCAACCCGTTTGGCAATTGTACAAAAAAGCTTTAAACTATTTTGGCGCTGTGCCGACATTAATTGAGTGGGATACTGATATTCCTGAATTGGATATTTTGAGAGCAGAAGCTAGAATTGCAGAAGAACTGCAACAGTCAATGGTATGGAATTAAGACAATTACAACAAGATTTTTATCAAGCTATCTTTGAAGCAGATACTTCACAAGCATTGAGTCAGCAGTATTTAAATCTTTCTGAAAATTTTACGGTTTATCGCAATAGTATTTTAGGCATTTTGACTCGAACGCTTGAATCGATTTATCCGGTGTGCTATCGTTTGGTTGGAGACAAGTTTTTTACTGCAACTGCAAGGGTTTATATTGACCGTTATCCTTCGGTTTCTCCGGACTTAGGAACATACGGTCACGCCTTTGCTGAATTTCTCTCCCAGTTTGAACCCGCTGCTCAGTTACCTTATTTACCGGATTTAGCTCGTTTAGAATGGCATTGGCATTGTGTATTTCATGGTGAAATTACAAATACTTTAGATTATCAGGCGTTGGGGAAAATTCCGCAGGAACAATGGGGGGAGATTATTTTTGATTTACCTCAAAATAGTATTCTTTTATCTTCTATTTATCCCATTCACCGCATTTGGCAAGTCAATCAACCCGATTATCAAACTGATGAACTCGTCAATTTAGATGAAGGAGGAAGTCATATTTTTCTCTGGCGAGATAATTATGATATGCGAATGGATTTACCGACTCCAGCAGAGTGGCAACTTTTGCAAGCCTTTCAGACCAAAAATCAGTTAGAAATCATCTGTGAAAATTTAGCAACTGTTGAACCTTGTATTGATGTTGCAGCTTTACTGCCTCGGTTTGTGCAACGGGGATGGATTGTTGATTTCTCGATTTAACTTCATTTGAAAACTAGCAATTTGCCAAGGTTGAATGTAAATAGAGGATTCAATCGGTTGTTCCAGTAAGTTAACAGAATCAGCGATCGCCAAATTTAACTGATTTTGCAATATCAATGTTTCTGCTTCTCCGTGACATTCATAACAACGGAAAATCCACTGTTGTGGATCTTGTTCTGATTGTTTCAATGCCATCAAGATTAAATGATCCGATTGTAAATCGAAAAAGCTGCCTTCTCCCACAGATTTATGATGAATTTGACTATGATTAATTGCAGGAAGTTGCATCACAGATAAAGGTTGATTAAACTCATAACCTCGCTGTACAACATTAGCCGTTTTCCAATTTCCCGTATGAGGATAAATTCCATAACTAAAATGATGTTGTCCCATATCTGCTTGCGGGTCTGGCCAAGTTGAACCCCGCAGTAAAGTTAAGCGAATTTGATCGGGTTGAATATCATACCCATACTTACAGTTATTCAATAAACTAATACCATATTCTTCATCACTTAAATCGACCCAATTTAACGCTGGAATTTCCCATTTTGCTTTCTCTACATCCGTTTGTGGTTTTGTGGTTCGTGACATGGCACCTGCGGGAATTTCAGTCGTAGCAAAATCTGCATTTATAGTTAAAGGAAATACAACTTTTACCAATACATGAGTCTCTTGCCAATTTACTGTTGTTTCTATTTTCAATATTTTTGAATATTGTTGTAAAACATAATCTTGGCAAAACTCTGATTTTCCCCAAACTCGAATAATTCGTAACCGCTTTTCTACTTTACCTTGTGTAATCCAATAAATATCTTTTAGGCTTGCAGACGGTAATGGAAATTTTTCATAATTCGGGTCGATATTCCAAGCATCCCAATATTGTCCAGTATCTTGGAAGAATTGCAGTTGGTTTCCTCCACTACTTTGTAAGACTTCCCGATAATTAACTTTATCAAATATTCGCTGAATATCTCCCGTTTCAATATCAACAAATACCTGTAAAAACTGATTCTCTAAACAGTAATTTTCACCCTTTTTTCTAATACTATTGACATCCTCAAATAAATCTGATACACTTTTGATAAAATGGGGGGTGTATTCTGCCCTATAAGCCCTTTTCGGTAGCCACCAGTAAAGTTTATAGCCGATAGCGGGAATACCACAAGCCTTGAAGAGTAAGGAATTTGAACAATTTTGTGTCTCTACGGGATATCCCTCAAGATCGTAAATTTGACCGGGTTGAGAGATAGGCAAAGACACCACTTCAGAACGCTGCCAATTAAGAGCGTTAAACACTAATATTGGTATCGCCTCAGTTAAGCCATTAGGAGGAGAAGGTAAAGGCAGATGATTCGCGATCGCATTTAAAGCAGATTGTAAAATAGTCTGTGCGCTATCTTGCGCTTCCTGCCAAGCAACGTTGGCATCCTGATACACTTCAGGAATAGCTGAACCGGGTAAGATATCGTGAAATTGATTAAATAACACCTGCTTCCACGCTGTCTCTAACGCCATCTTGGGATAAACCGCTTTTGTCCGTAATGTGGCGATCGCCGCCCATAACTCCGCTTGATACAATAATCTTTCACAATAGCGATTCCACCGCTTTTGGTCGGCGTGAGTCGTATAACAACCGCGATGAAATTCTAGATATAATTCATCCTGCCATATCGGAAATGACTCCGCCTCTATTTCCAGTTGCCGTAAATAATCCTTAGCTTGGATAAACTCTAAATCTGGGAAAAAGGTCGACTGTTGCCAACGCTCGGCAACTTCCAACATATCCCGTGTCGGCCCGCCACCATGATCTCCCACACCCGGTAACCATAATGCACTATTCAATTCCGTTTTATTTTGCCAACGGGCGGCATAACTTACCATTTTAATCGGATCGATTTCTTGTCCAATCAAGGCAGACATGAAACTAAAGATTCGAGTCCCATCCAATCCTTGCCACCAAAATACCTCATAAGGAAATTTCGTTGTATCATTCCACCGTAATTTTTGAGTGACAAAATAACGAATACCGCCTTGCCGCAATAATTGGGGAAGTTGCCAACAAAATCCAAAGCTATCAGGCAACCAAGCCACTTCTGAAATCTGACCGAATTTTTCTTTAACGTAAAGCTGACCATATAGAATTTGTCGGACAATAGACTCTGCACTGATAATATTTAATTCCGGTTCTACCCATAATCCGGCTGCAATTTCCCAAGTCCCTGTACGCACTTTCTGTACAATTTTTTCAAATAAATCGGGGCGATGAACTTCAATCCAAGCAAATAAAGCCGGAGTTGAATGAGTGAAAATTAAGTCTTGAAACGCTTGCTGTAAATATAATACAGATGTAAACGTTCGTTGTGCCGCATCCCATGTTTCTGCAACCGGCCATAACCAAGCCAAGTCCAAATGAGCATGACCTAATAATCCGATATTAATAGTCGGGAAATAATCGCCCGATTGAATTAACTGATTTCGTACATTAATCAGCGATCGCTCAAATAGTTCTCGGTTGGGTAAAGATGACCAATCAATTTGATCTATGGTTTTTGCTAAGGTTTTGACTAAACTTTGATTCTGTTGACACTGAATATAAATTACTTCAATTTCATCAGCAAAGAAACTCGGTTCAATTAACTGATTTTTCTCTTTTTCATACAGACAACGAGATCGAACTAATGCCCCCTCGTCATGATTTGGACTAACTAAGCGAATAGCAACCCAAAATTGATCCCCCGTTCTCACTTTGGCAGATAACAAAAATCGTGTCGAACAATCAAACAAATCTCCTGATTGTATTAACTTCCCATTCAGATATATCTCAGCAACTTCCGCCCACCAACTCAAACTCAATCGTAAACTTAAACCCGATAACGGATAATGGTGTAAATCTACAGGAACTTCAATCTTTTGAATCAGCCAAATGGCTTGCCTTCCCCGTTGCCAAGAAATATGTCCCCGCGAATTCAGGGAAACAACATCGATGTCAGTACTATCTTGAATTTCGATAACAGATAATGCGCCATCTGCTATCTGCCAATTCGATAACACATCAATCTGAGTACAACGACGGAGTTGTTCTAACGTTATAGCGATTTTCTGTTGGGCAGAATCAGGAACATCCGTCATTAGGCACAATTTCAATTACAATATAAACTAGACTTGAGGTAAATCATTGCCTTGCCTTTACCACCCTGAGCTGGAACTATGTCTGTCTCGCCTCCCAATCGTTATAAAAGTCGGGTCTTCAATGCGGTATCACAACAGTATCGCCAATTTCTGGATCGTTGCGATCGCGCCGGACGACAAATCCGTCTAACTGCCAGTCACGCGACTCAAATTTTGCTTTATCCCTTTTATGTCCTGCTGCAAGGGACGCGATTGATTGGCAAGCATCTTAAAGCTCAGACTAACATAGGCATACCACAACTGAACGATGCTGTCAAAACACAGAATTCAGATGCGAATGAATCGATTTCGGAGATTCTGCAAACTCTCGCTCCCACTGCACCCCAGATTAAGCTTCAAGGTATTGCTAACCGTCTCGATACTCAAGAATTAGTACTCGTTACATCCCCAAATCAAACCCTTTATCCTTTACCCTCCTCGCAAAAAAAATATCTCCAAAAACAAATTATCAACGCCCTTAAACCTGCTGCCTGGAAAACACCTCATCTGCAACCTGCCATTCCGGCGATGGGATTAATTCTACCTGTGTATTGTGTTCTCTCCCAAGCAATGGGATGGGTACAAGCCAGTCCTATTGCTGTGCGGATGAACTTATTCGGAGAATCTGCTTTAGCTCATGTTGAACCGACTTCAGAACTAGATTCAGCCGTTGTCATCTCTGCAAAATCTTCCCACAACTCCCCTACTCAATTGACAGCAGAATATCCACGTTATTCGATCCAAAAAATAATTAAAGCCGCAATTCACTATTTTTTAAATAAACCCATGGCTGAATTGAATGGAGTTGAAGAACAATATCCCAGTGTTTTCACATCTCAGGAAAATGCCGGGAAAATTGCAGCAGATGAAAAATACTATTCTATTTTGCCTCAACCGGAAAGGAAAACCCCTCAACTCACTTCAGGAATTTGGCAGAGAATGCAACACTCTTCTTTCCCCTTATTCGTCGGAATTGGAGTGGGTGGTTTTTTGGTAGCAGCAAGCTTAGGTAAATATATCCTCGAAGAAGGTGACCCTGAGTTAAAGCAACAATTGACCTCCGCCGAAGGGTTGACAACAGATGAAAAAGATGATATAGATAATGTAATAATTACTTCTAGGCAGTTCACGACTGTTAAGCTTCAGCCTGCCTACTTGGAAATAGTCACAGATAATATAGAGACGACCGTTACATCTGTCGAATATATCAAACATCCCTTAGTCAAGCTGTTAGAGTGGCTAGACAAAGTAATGTTGTCGGTAGAAGAATCATTCCTGAGAGTGCGGAACTGGATTACTACCAAAATTAACTGAAATGTATATTTTAGGAATTGATGGCGGCGGCACAAAAACTGTTTGTGTGGTGATGGATAAAACGGGACAAGTCATCGGTCGAGGTGAAGCAGGCCCGTCTAACTATCAAAGTATTGGAATAGAAGCCACACAAAAATCGATTGAAATAGCAATCATAAAAGCTGTCAAAGCCACAAATATAACCTATCCTCTGGCTATTCAAGGCATGGGTATTGGACTAGCCGGAGTCGGTCGTCCCCAAGATATTCAAACCGTCGAAACCCTGTTAAAACCCCTACAATTAAAGTTATCTCAGTTTATCACTTGGCAAATTTTACCGCAACATTTATCGATTACTGGGGATAATGAAATTGCACTGATGGGGGGAGTTGGTGATAGAGTGGGAATAGTGGCGATCGCTGGAACAGGTTCCCAAGTTTATGGCCAAAACCAACAGGGCAAAACGAAAAGAGTGGGGGGTTGGGGTTATATTCTCGGAGATGAAGGCAGTGGTTATAATATCTCCGTAAAGGGTTTACAAGCCGCGTTAAAATCCTATGATGGTAGACTACCTGCCACAGACTTAATAGAACGATTTAAAACCCATTTAGGCTTAAATCAGATAGAAAACTTAATTGAGGTGATTTATCGTCAAGGATGGAGTATTGCAGAAATAGCCGCCCTTGCCCCCATTGTCGATCAAGCGGCTGTGGAAGGGGATGCGATCGCAAAAGAGATTATAACTACCGCAATGAATGAATTAACCTTAGCTACAGAAGTCGTAATCACAGACTTATTTAACCCCACAGAAGCCTTTGAAATTGTCACCATTGGGGGTGTATGGAATAGTTTATCACAATTGCGTCAACAATTTGAGCAAGCAATTAGCGCGGTTGCCCCGTCGGCAACAGTAATATGGCCTCGTCATGAACCCGCTTATGGGGCAGGACTACTGGCTTTACACGGCTTATAAAAAAAACGTTGTAATTTGTTATCAGATATTAAATTAAATCATAGGTTGTGGAAATGAATGAAACAACAATATTGCATTTCTTCTGTGGTAAAATGGCGAGTGGTAAATCGACTTTAGCTCGGACTCTAGCTCAAGAAAGTAATGCAGTATTACTCTCAGAAGATGTTTGGTTATCCCAGCTTTATTCAGAAGAAATTAATGATTTTGGTGATTACCTCAAATATTCATCCCGATTAAAAGCCATTCTCTTACCCCATATCCAAAATCTGCTCTTACAAGATATCTCAGTTATCCTTGATTTTCCGGGAAACACTCCATCACAACGTCATTGGTTTCGTTCAATATTTGAGTCAGTTGGTGCTAATCATCTGCTTCATTATATTGTTGCATCCGATGAACTTTGTCAGCAACAACTTAAAATCAGAAGTCAAGAACTACCTTCAGGCTCTGCATTTACAACTGAGGCAGAATTTAACATGATTACTCAATATTTTCAACCGCCAACCTCTGAAGAGGGATTCAAGATTAAAGTATACCAAAAAAGTTAAATTCTATCCATGACCCCAATAATTTAACAAAAATCAATAGTCATTCCGGTTAAAAGCCTGCTACTCTGGTGTAAATCTGCCAGTTAGATGTTGATTCGGCTGGTAAGCTATTTATAAATAGAGCAAATTGAGATCCTTCTGCTGTCGGGCAGCCAGTAGAAGAATGGCGAAAACGCTTGTGGACTCGGTCTGACAGGGATATCCTTGTTAAGAGGGTTTGAAGCAAGAATCTCCCATCAGCAAGCGTGCTGATCGGCGAGAGTGTCAATTTGTTGTAATTGCACTTGATTAAGGAGACCAGAATGCCAGAACCTAAAAGTGCTGACACAACGACAGCCTCATCTGTTGATGTAAAAGCAGCATCCCAAGATCCTCTCACACCTGTATCAACAACTGAGGCAACGGCTAGTCAGTTTGAAGAGGTCAAAGCCAAAGTGGTAGGAGTCCTTTCTGAACTACCGGGTTATGTGTCTAGTTTCTTTGGGGAGTACCAAAAACCAATCATTACAGTGGTTTTAATTATATCTGCCATTGTGACCATTAAAGTCCTGTTTGCAGTAGTGGATGCTCTCAACGATATTCCCCTGTTAGCGCCAACTTTCGAGTTAATTGGCATTGGATATGCTGCTTGGTTTGTTTACCGCTACTTGTTGCGTGCTTCTAACCGTCAAGAATTAGCGGCAGAGTTTCAAGCCTTTTTTGAACAGATTACTGGAGGGAGAGCCAAAGCCTAAAGCTGAGGAACTTTATCATTTTCAACTGAGATCTCCACCTTCGTATATAGATGGAGATTTTTTTTATATCAACGACTCAATTGTGTTAAGATGCCTAACCCAACGGAAAAAAACAGTAGTATCCAGAGGACAATTCCCGGCAAGAAAGCCAAAATACTTAAGCCCCTGAGAATCCAAACGAACAGGGTAATGACGAAAACAATCCGAAATAGATAGGAAAACAATTGCTTTGGCAAACTAGGATGTAAAGTCATGACTCAACAGAAAATTGATCGGAAGATTGATAAAAACCTGACAATATATTTATTTTGCTTTCTTAAAGCGAGAAAACTGATCAAATTTTTCAGCAAGTAGGTAATAAAATGTTACCCGAGATTTCTGACTGGTATCTTTCATCACTTCGCAAACTTCCCCAATGGCTTGATTTAAATCAGTATCACTCATAGTCAGTTGAAGCTTCTTTTTCAAAAAGCTTTCCCGTACCCGATCTAATTCAACCTGATCTTTACAAGAAACCAGCGATGCATCTCGACTTCGCAGGGCAATCCCTAAATGTTTAACAATCCCTGTCACCACCTCTTGATCAACATTATCAGTGTATTTCTGGATATTCGTGACGTATTCAGCCATTTTAAAGTTCTATTTTTTAATTTCTCAATAGCATAGCAAAGTGTCTCATTGACACCCCATAATGATTATATCTGATAAAATTATTTTTAGTATCACCGATCAACTCCTAACTCAAATTAGAACGAACACTGGCTTGACTATTCCAATCCATTCCCATAGGTGTATAGTTAGAACAAGCAATTTGCTCTCCTGTCTGACTGTAAACTTCTAGATAGCAATCATCTCCATCTGTGGTTGTAGAAACAGCATACACAGGAATCCGATCAATCGAAACTTGATCAACTCCAACTGAACCAAAATCTGCATCTTCAACATTTTTTTTGTAAAAGTCATAAGCTTGCTTGACTGTTTTTGGAAGACTATCAATTTTAACTCGACTTCCTAAATCTGAAACAAAAAACCTTTCATCATTATCATTAGCTTTTTTCAAGGCATTTTCAAAGAATTGTTGAACTGATTCTGCTGTTAATTCAACACCAACAATAGCTTGAAATTGTGGATTTGAACGTAAATGGGTAAAATATGAGTCTTCCTTCGCCCAATCCTTACACATTTCATCT
>CAYNXM010000003.1:0-31838 GCA_964401105.1 uncultured Lyngbya sp.
TGTTGAAGATGCCCCAAGTGAAGGTATCGGTACGGGTTGGTTTTATTCTGTGTTGGGAGGAGGTAAAGATTTGCGCCCTCAAAGGCGTATAGATAAAGTTCCTGTTGATTTTGACAATACTTATGACGCGCAGATGCGGGGTGATTTTGCGGTTCCGACTTTGTTCAATGGTAATTTTGATGCAGTATTTAATCCTCAAGATATGCTTCGTCAGACTATTTCTCAAGCAATTCCAGGGTGGTCTTTCCATAATAATGGGGAGGCGGTGACGACAGGACATTTGGTGGATTTGAAAAACGTGAGTACCTTAACAGAACACCTAACAAAAGTAGGTAACGATCCAACTGCGGATGATTATCAGACGGACTATGCACTACAACTCAGCCCTGGGGATTCTATAACTCATAATCGCTTTGTGGTTCCGGATTGGGGTGTGCTACGCTTCGACCTACACGTTCCTGACACTGCCTCGAATCCACGTCTACCTAATAGCAGTATCAGAACCTTCATTAAAGCGAGTGATTCAAGTGACTGGCAACCTTTGACACCCATATTTACCTACAAAGCGCAAGACCCAGCAGAACGAGGTAAAAATGCAGTGGGTTACTATGACTTTGTTAACGGACAATACATCGATCCTTATACTCGTCAGATTGGTTACGCTCAAGAGGGATTTGAAACCTTCCATATAGATATCCCTGACGAACTGCGGGGCAAGTCCGCTCAACTGAGGTTCGATTTAGGTAGCAGCAGTAGTCCAGTTTATCTTGATAATGTCTTCTTCAAAAGTCAACATTTGATGTTAGGCAATCCCAGTTTCGCCAAACCTTTAGAAAATACTCACCGCGAGAATTATTTAATTGAAAAACCACAGTATTCCTTGTCTTACAACGATGCAATTAAAGGTCCTAATTGGGTGAGTTGGCAGCTCAATAAGTCTTGGTTGGGAACTCTCCAACAAAAGGATTTGAAAGCTGACGGTCCGGGTTCTAGTAACTATCCTCCTGCTGGTTTTCCTCCTCCGTTCCCTGATTCCCCTGATGGCAGTTATCCACCAAGTTATTCTGTAGATTATCCTTGGGTGATAGATAATTCGCTTCCTGATACGTGGATTAAAACTCAAGGTCCTGATTATAGGTTAAACGACAGAGGTTTTGATCGCGGACATATGCTATCGGCAAAAGACCGCAGTCGAACCTCTAAAGATATGTATGCTACATTCCAGACAACTAATGTACTTCCGCAACATAAGGACAACAACCGATCAGGAAGTGCATGGTTTAATCTCGAAGAAGATATGCGAACCCTTGTGCGTAAAAACAATCAGGAACTATATATAACTGCAGGTGGGTTTGATTATAGTCCTGAGGTACCAAAGGGACATCCTGAATTACGAGAAATCCACAATAAGATTTCAACAAATACTGAGGGTCGAGTCGTTCTTGATGCTAAAGGTACTCTCACTCCCAATCCCAAAACTATTGGCGTTCCTAACTACACTTGGAAAATCGTTGTCCCATTAGAACCGGGTCAAGAACCAAGTGATGTTACAGTTAACACGGAAATAATTGCTGTGATAACGCCTAACAGGAGTGGTCGAGTGAACCCAGACCCTGACTATAAGCTACCATCAAGCGAATCATATCCAGATGGTTTTCTTCCCAATGGTGTCACAAACTGGAGCGATTGGGAACAGTGGCGAGTTAGTGTTGATTATCTTGAAGAACTGACAGGTTACGACTTTTTGTCGAATATTCCTGAAGAAATTCAGGCAGCCATTGAAAGTGAAGATCGCAACCCTTACTTGTAAAAAATTGGTAGTCCTGCACCCTTGACATACTCCCCACGGCTATAAGCCGGGGGATTCTCACATAGTGACTCTTAATTCATCGAGACAACTTAGTAATAGCAGACAGAGGGCTTTAGCCCTCGTCATACTGTCTTCAAAATATTGACAATGCAGTGCTACCAAAGCTTTTTCAGAACTTACGCCAAATCTAACCATAGTCCTGTAGGGTATGTGGCATTTCACCCAACGAGTAAAGTAGCTGCGTAAGTTCTAGTTATTTTAGGAGCCTATGGCTTGTAAGAAGGATCGCTGACTACTTGGCCATCTGGCATAACAGTATTTTTCTTGTAAGGTTCATCAAGATCGCAACCCGTTACTATTGCTCCTCTCAAATTAGCATAGTCTAAATTACTTTCAGTCAGCATGGCATTGGTGAGATCGGCTCCTTCTAAGATAGCTCGATCTAAACTCACTTCAACTATAACACTATCTTTTAAGTCAGCATTTCGGAGATTAGCGTCTTTTGCATTAATCTGTTGCAACATAGCACGACTCATGTTAGCTCTTTGCAAGGAGGCACCCATTAAACCACAGTCGCAGAACCAAGCTTCAGATAAATTGGCTTCGTCCATAACAGCGTGACTAAAATCTACTGACTCAAACGAAGCTGAGCTGAGGTTAATACCCTTCAAATTAGCACCTTGAAGTTTGTCAGAGTCTAGTCTAATCCCACTAAAATCCCTTTCCCCCTGAGCATAACGTTTGAGTAATTCTTCAGCGTCCATAATTTTTTATCCCAATATAGATCTACATTATCAATTAGAGTCAAAACTAAACTCCCTTCTAATCAAACCCGTAAATCCCTAAGGAATCAGAAAGAGATTCCTGTTCCCGATTTCACTTGGAAGATTGCTACAGTTCTCGAACCCGGTCAAAGTCTTTCTGATATTGATGCCGATACCCAAGTGATTGCTTTGATCACACCAAATCGTCAACCTCCCGCTGGTGATACAGGCTCGGTTCAACTTCCAGGTGGGCAGACGCGCACAGTGGCTGATTGGCGACACTGGCCGAACTGGCGGGTCAATGTAGATTACCTCGAAGAGATTACGGGTTATGACTTTTTCTCAGATTTACCACAAGAGATTCAACAGGCTATTCAAGCATTAGATCGGCACCACTGAGGTCAAGCTGTGTAAATTTTCTGATTCCCGTAGCATAACGATTAAGTAATTGTTTGACATCATAACATTTGAGTAATTCTTCAGCGTCCGTAATTTTTTCTATTAATATAGCTCTACATTATCAACTCTAGTCAAAACTAACTATACAAACCATCTATTAATATTTTACTCGTCACATTCCTCCTCATTATTTAAAAAATAAAACCTACCTAATTTGCTTCATGCCAAAACCTATTTAATAGGCTAATTAATTATTAATACGAGCATCAAAAAATGAATCAAATCATCATAATAAACTAACAATTGATCAGCCACTAATAACCCGATATACTTAAAACCATGACTTCTTAATACATTCTTACATGTTTTTCAATATCAATATCGTTTATTCAGTGTTTTAAGAATATATTAACTGGGTGGATATCAATCTTTTTAGGCTTAACTAGAGAAATGTTACTTTGACCACCGCCACCAATGTTCTCAATAAATTTCCAGTTTTAATTCCTAGGTTTTTTCTTGTTTTTGCTCATACTATAGCCCTACGCGCCCAAGAATCTTGCTAACTACATTCTCACCATAGGGTTGCGGTGCGGGTGACATTGATCGGAAAGTTGTCTCCAGTGACGGCCAATAAGATGTTGGCGGCGATCGCGTAGCGTGCCACCCTTGCGTATCCCATAGATCTCATAAGGGTTCTATAAATCCGTATATACTCCCCTCTTTTAGATTAATAATGAGGAGATTTATTTTATCCTATGTTTAATAAATACTTCAATACTTGATTATTATTTTTTTAAATGATTCATCATTTTTATAGAATTATTCACTCGTATATCGATCATTTTTATCTTTATTTAATCTTAATCAATCTGTTAAATTATATTTGATTGAAATGAATATATAACACTTATTTTTTGATAGATAAAGTGACATAATTAAGATGAAATTATTGAGTGCGATACGGTGTGCCGCTATGCGATCGCGATCAAAAGTATGAACAATTAACCGTCTTTTATCACATCACAGTTTGTCATTTTTATCAATCATCTATAAGGCTCTCAACGGAGCTAACAATATTAGTTCTAAATATATAGAAATGTTCATTAATTGACCGGAGGTAAAAGCACCTCTGGTCAATCGTAAATACTTATCACTCTAAGATTATTTGTGGGAGATTGTTGCCACCAATTCTTAGGGAGCATAATTATACAGTGTATTTACACCGGATGAACCGCTATATTTTATTAAAACTCAGTCCCGTCATCAGTTAATTTCAAAGCGTTATTTTTTCTTTTCCGCTTCTTCTGCTGCTTTTTCGGCTTTGGCTGCCATGGCTTCCACTTGTTCTTGACTTAAAGGGAGTAAAGCATGAAGATTAAACGCAGTAGTTAATCGTCGCTGGGGTTGCACGGCTGCCGGGACAAATGTACCATTTGTATATTCCCCTTCCAGGACGGGGTTTTGCTCATTCAACTCAGTGGTTAAGCCTCTAACAACTAACAGGGGTTGCAACCGTTCTAAAGTTGTTAAAAACTGTTGAGTTTGAGCAAAACTGCCTTCAAATTCCACTTCATAAACTCGCCGTCTGAGTTGACCATTCACTCCAGACCCGAGAGTTCCATCATTGACAATCTCAGTGTAAGAGCCATCTTGAAATTCGACGGGTTCAAACTCAGTAATGCGAGCTTTTTCCTCATCGTCGGTGATACCCGCATTAATTTGATTCAACTGTTCATTGAGGTCAAATAACAACGTCTGCAGAGTAGACTCATCTGCAAATAAGCCCGTTACAGAAGACCGTCGCTGCAAGGCTACCACTAATTCAAGTTCTGCTTCATCTTTTTTGAGAAGCCGCTCATTTTGCTCTTCAATTGCGTTCTGAGTGGTCTCAATTTCCTCGCTGAGGGTGTTACCCTGTTGAATGGCAGGAAGCACAGCTTTATAGATGCCAGCCGCCGCCAGCAACACTCCAGCAACGGCAATGATAATGCCAATGACTTTTGGGGTAAACTGGATGCCAAATAAACTCGGGCCACTTGCCTCATCAAGATCGTCTACGGTTTCAAATTCGTTGTCCATTGCAACTGTCATTATTGAATAACTCCCTTTCTTTGAAGTGTTTCAATGCGGTTGACCAGTCCGGTCGCACCATTACTTTTTAGCTCCGGCAATAATTCCGAAGCATTAGCAGAACTCAGATTTGTTTCAATTGTATACTCAATCACCGGTTGTAGTTCTGGGGTCTTTCTGCCGGAGCTATTTTCCGATGTATTATCTTCTAGTTTAGTCGGATTATCCGTGAGACTGGCTGAAACCAGTTTGGTTTTTTCGGGGTCAAAAAAAGCAGATTGGTTCAGCAGTAGAATGAAATCATTGAGTTCAGCTAAAGAACTGGCAATTCCTTCAATTTCTAGCTTAGCGGTTGCCCGAGGAGCCGGAGCAGACGCGGCTTCTTCCTTGTTTTTACTGCTAGATGATGAACTAGCCGCCGGAGCCGGTTCAGTTTGTTCAATCTGAGTCACTTTCACCCCAGCAACTTGCATCAGTTCAGCTATTTCTTGACTCAGGGCTGACCAGGGTTTAATCTCGTTAAATACCCCAGCCAAAGCATCTGCTTCTTCATTGGCTTGTTTAGCCTCAGCATAGATTTTATCAAGGGCTTGTACTTCAGAAGTCTTTTCATTTAACTGAGCTTGCAAAGCATCGAGTTCGTTTTGCAACTGATTGTTACGGCCATTGAAAATTAGCCAAGCCCCAGCCCAAGCAGCATTCAGGGCTAAGGCAGCTAAAACGCCAATCAGAATGGGTTTGCGGTCAACCGATGCGCCTGTTTTTCGGGTGTTGACAAAGGTTCTTTCAACAGGTTTGTAATCAGGCCGGTCATTGAGAAAATTAATATCAAGGCTATACATGACATTAATGCCTTATTCAGTACTTATAAAGTTTAGAGTTGTTTTGATGTCGATTGGGTGATGTCTATTTTAATCACATATCCCAAACACTAGGGAAACTGACTATTCTGAGAGACCCTTAGATCTGAGAAATTTGAAATAGATTGCCCAGTGGGGTTCGTCTAACTCACACGCAATCCTAAACCCAATGCCACTCCTAGACTAGCACGTTGGTTGGGTGGGATATCTTGATCGATGTCGAGGGAGAGGGTTTCAATGGGGTCTATTTGAGTGGCTGGCATGGCGAGTCGCTGCATAAAGAACTCATCAAGCTGTCCAATTGCCGCCCCTGGCCCTGATACCAAAAGTTGAGCAATTTCTAACCCGTCACTTTGGTTAATATAGAAGTCAATTGAGCGCCGTAATTCATCGGCTAACTCTGAAAGCACTTTAATAATAGCATTTGTCCCCGGATTGGGATCGCTCAATGCTCCCATTGTATCAGTCACCGGTAAAGTCATGGCTTGCAGTTCGTTGACATCGCGGGTGGGAGGTAAGTTCATTGCTTCATTCAGGGCAGTTTGCACCTGAAACAAGCCAATCGGAATCGTGCGGTTAAACTGAGGAATGCCATCGACCACAATTGCCAATTCCGTGCTATCAAATTCAATATCAGCAATAATGGCAGCTTCATTGGAGGAAAACTGTTCTAGCTGTTGTTTCAGGGTGCGAATAACCGCAAAGCTGCTGACTTCCAGCACATCAACTTGTAATCCTGCCTGTTCAAATGTATCGAGATAAGTGTCAATGATTTCTTTGCGAGTAGCAACCAGTAGCACCTGCATTTTTTCGATACCATCTTCATCCACAAATAAGCCGAGTTTTTGATAGTCTACATCGGCTTCTTCCCGAGAGAAGGGCAAATATAAACCGGCTTCTGCATTCATGTATTCCCGCAGTTCTTCGGGGTTAAGTTCAGCGGGAACAGAGATAATCCGAGTCACTGCCTCTCGGGCGGGAATGGCTGTGGCAACGCGTTTGGTTTTAATATTGTTGTCAGCTAAAGTCGATTGTACTAATTCAGCCAGAGTGGGTGAGTCAATAATCAAACCATCTTGTACCACATCGTCGGGTACAGGGGTTGTGGCTAAAGACAGCAGTTTAACTTGATTTCCTTTTTTTCGCAATTCAACGATATTAATCCGTTCAGTTGCTAACTCAATTCCGACTCCCGGTTTACGGCGAGATAGTAAATTGTTTAAAAAGCTGACCATGGCAGTTGTTGACCTAGACAGAGTGAATTGGGGCTTTCCCCAAGCTGGGAGTTATAAAAGTTGTGTAAAAGCAAGAGAGTTTTACTTCAAGCGCGATTATTGTACACTTCCGTTCTACAACACTTGGACAAAGCTAGACAATGTAAGACAATTGTTAGACATCATCCGGATTGCTTCCTGTTTCAACCTGGCAGTGTCGGCACTCACCAATCCACAGGCTTAAAATTGGGCAGAACTTGCCCTATGTGAAATTCAGGGGAATTCACAGTAACTTGAGGAACTTTGCTGCTTTAGTCCATTATTTTCAGCGCCATTGAGGTCTCTGGATTTTTTGACCGCCCGATCATAGGTGCGCTACTCTTAAAAGCTTTGTTACGGGTTCTCAAGCCCTAAATCTTTCGCTTGGTTTTCGCGTTATCAACTATTGTAGCACCCCACTACCTGGACAAAATGTCTAACAATGTACAATTGTGTTTAAAGATTTGGTTACAGTTACTAACCCTCTCCCACCACAGCATTATGATAAACGATCCCTATACCTTGTCATTACTTGAAGATCTAAAAAATTCAGATGAAACTGTGCGTCAACGAGCCACTCAACAGTTGTGGCATTCCTGGTTTGAGCAAAAAGGGACAGTGGGTCTGACACAAATTCGTCGCGCTGAAGTTTTGTTGCAAGGGGGAGAAGTCACTGAGGCTGAAGCTGTTTTGACTCAGTTAATTCAGGATTTACCCGACTTTGCAGAAGCATGGAACCGACGAGCGGTTCTCTATTACACCACGAAACAGTTTAAAAAAGCCCGAGAAGACTGCCAAAAAGTGATTAAGCTCAATCCGGTTCATTTTGGAGCTTTGCATGGTTTAGGCTTGTGTTATGCGGCGCTGGGAGAGTATCTCAAGGCAATTGAAGCATTTCGTAAAGCCTTGGAGATTCAGCCTTATTCGACGGAAAATCAACGATTAATTTTGGAATGTACAGCGAGATTGTAACCGACAACGTTTGCCCTACAAGACTTGTTTGATTGTGTCCTCCGCCGTCGTGGCTCTCTGCTGTTCTCCTAGATAAATCACTCGAATATCTTGTGGTAGATCCTGAACTAAAGCATGATTACCTTTTTTTAGCAGTTTTTTCACTTCTTCAGGGGTAATTGATTCACCTTCGGCTTGTAAGTAGGCTGAAATGCGGGCTTCGCTCCATCGGAAGGTTTGAGACATAATTAAAACTAACCGCAGTAGGGCATCAAGCCCGTCGAGAACTTGACCCACATAACACCATAAAGGCGGGGGAGCATCTTTGCGGGAATAATGAATCGACTCGACGGCGGGTAACTTGGCCTGATTAATACAAATAGCGGTTACGTTAATAATCCAGTTTTGCAGTGTATTGCCTTCTTGGAGTTCAACTGAATCGTCATGCAGATTCAAACCGCGCATTTCATAAAAAATATGCCGCCAAGTCTGAGAGAATAGATAATCTGCTTGTACTGGCGATCGCACAGAATGACAAATTAGAGTATAGACAATTTGGGCGTAACGACAGAAAATAGCCACAAAATATTTACCCCGATCGGGATGATTCTGAAACAGGGTGAGTAGTTTGCGATCGCTATCATGAGAAAGAGACTGAACCAGAGGATGATTCGATTCTCTCAGGTGAAGCGTTTGTACAGTCACTGGTCACTCGAGTCAAGTTCTGAAGTTAATAAGTTGGCTGCATCATAGCTTATCTTTAGCATTGGATCAAGGGATTTTAGTGATTCATTGTTGATCCACTAGCTTTTATTGTCATATAAAATACGTTCGTAGTCACGCGTTCACCCAGTGTAACGTAGGCCGTATCGCATCAATCTCCCCCTCATCCATCGTCTCCCCATCTCTTCAACGTATGTCTAAAATTGAAACCCGCAAACGCACCACACTGCTTATTTTGTTACTGCCTGCAACCATTTGGTTGATTGTCTTTTTTGTCCTGCCGTTGCTGATTGTGCTAATTTACAGCTTTTTGGAACGAGGAACCTACGGGGGTGTGGCTTGGGAATTTACCCTGAGAAACTATCAACGCCTCACTAATCCCCTATACCTTAATGTTTTTTTGCGTTCTGTTGGACTGGCAACATTGACCACAGTGGCTTGTTTATTAATCGGTTATCCTTTAGCCTTTTTTATTGCCACTCGTCCACTTCGTTGGCGAAATTTATTACTATTTTTAGTGATTATTCCGTTCTGGACTAACTTCCTCGTTCGGACTTATGCTTGGATTGTAATTTTACGTTCACAAGGGGTGATCAATTCACTGCTACAAAGTTTACATTTAATTGATCAACCTTTAAATTTACTGTTTACTCCCTTTGCCGTCATTGTTGGCTTAATTTATGGTTATCTTCCTTTTATGATTTTACCGTTATATGCTACCTTAGAACGGTTTAATTTTTCCCTAGTTGAAGCCGCTCACGATCTCGGTGCTAATAATTTTCGGACATTTGTGAGAGTGATTTTTCCCCTTACTCTTAAAGGAATTATTGCGGGTTCAATTTTAGTGTTTATCCCCACACTCGGAGCATTTATTACTCCAGATATTTTGGGAGGCGCTAAAACTTTAATGGTGGGTAATTTAATTCAAAATCAATTTTTACAAGCCCGTCACTGGCCGTTTGGGTCGGCTTTATCAATGATTTTAATGATATTAGTGATTGTTCCTGTCACGATTTACTTTCGCACCGGAGAATAAAATGATAGAAGAGTTATTTGTTATTTGAGGCAGCAGAGAATCAGCTTAAGTTTATAGCGCAGAACACGCTTGATGTTGACAAATTTAGAGAGAGAAAAAAGAATGCATCCCACCTTAATGTGATATGAAATCCGGCTGATTAATGATCAATTGCCAAAATACAATTTTTAAGATCGGTTAATTCAACAGGCATGATATGACACTGTAGAGACGTTACATGTAACGTCTAACCTTCATTCCTGATGCCCTAGTGCCGCGCTATAATTAAAGACCAAAAATCTATAACAAATAACCCTGATTTCTTTCAATTTCTTGCACTACTGCGGCGACTGCGGCGACTCTGACGGGAGCGAGTGGAGATATCATATTCTAAAACAGCTCCAATCGCGAATAGAACCCCCGTAAACACAAAAAACACCTCCAATAAACCCCCACTTTCGTATTCTACACTGGCCCGTGCATCCGCCCATTTAAAGTACATATCCGCTACATACAGAGAGAAGATAGCAAATGCAATCATCCGCCAGGATTGAGAAAATCGTCCACCCCAAAATGCTAAAATTAAAGCAGTGGCTAAAATCAGAAGAAACACATCAGCAATCACATAAAACAGATTAACCCCGAAGGCAAACGGCTCTAATTTTTCATCGAGTGCGATAATCCAAGCAGGTGCTGTAACTTCTTCCTCTTCTTCTTCCTCTACAGTGGCTGCTTCTGCCGAGATTTCTTCTGTAACAGCCGGTGCAGTAGTTACTGCTATTGGAGTGGTTGGAGTTGAGTCCACAGAAACTTCAGCCGCAACAGTGGGTTCAGGAGCACTAATCAAACCAAAAAAAGTGGGGTCAGAAACCCAAATGGCTAAAGCTGTGCCCGCAATGGCTACCCCTGTAACGGCAATACCTTGCCAAATCTCTAAATTGAGCCGTTTTGAGGAGACCGCAACAATCATACCCCAACCGAGAAAGAGGTAGGTTAAGACATAAAATAAATCAGCGGCGGAGACATCTGGGTCTAAGCCCCAAACTAATTCCCACAGTCCAAATAGAAGACCTGCAATGAAGAAGCATAGGGTCCCAAGACAAAATCCTAACCAGACATTCCGTCCACTCACCACTTGGGGACTTTGCCAGTTGCGGTAACACACCACAGATGCCCCTAGAAATGCCCCGAGTTCAAAAACGTAAGTTCCGATTTGATACCACAAGGGTAGATCTTCCCCTTCTGGGGTGACACTAAACAGCAAAAAGAATAAAAGAGACAGTACAGCCCAAATAATGCCAGAAATCACTAAGTTTTGAGCCGACAGTAATGATGATTTAGAAGATGATTTTTGTGAGGTAGTATTCATAGCAATTAGCAAATAGTCAACTATCGAATAGAGTTATTAAACTTTAACAGCATAGGCGATTACAGCAGACAAAGCTCTTGAAAACAAGCTGCTATTCTGTATTGGTGCTCTGGCTCGATGGCCACTGACATCAAAAGTTGCTTTGATGAGAATCAGTCTATCGGCCAGAGTGTGTTCAGTTGATTTTTATTTAACCAATCTACAAACAACTGGCGGTCTTCGTTTGGTAAATCCTGAAAGATTTCCTCCATCCCTTCAGTAAAACTGGTATTACCAAAATAGTCTTCTCCCAACTGATGCAATTTTTGTAAGAGAGTCTTTAAATGATCCTCTTGCCAAGAAGGGATTTGAAGCTCATCAAGAGGGTTCATGGTGAGCAAAGTTTTGACCGCTTGAGGAGTATCAGTTTGGGGAAACTTTGACTGATGAAAGATTGCAGTTAAATCTTTAACAAACGAATTGGCTTGCCGAGACCCGAGTAAATCTTCAACATCAAAGTAAACGGCTTGTAACACCAGTAAACAGGCTTGGGTGAGAGAGGGGAGATGATTGACCTCCCGACTTGAACTGTCACTCGTTAATTGTTCAGAACGAACTTTTCCCCAAACGCTGTAGCGTTCGGGTTCTTCAAGCAACACACAGGCTTTGCCCCGGTTATCCGTTAGATCGCGCCAAAACTCCCTCGCCTCATGTTCCTGCTGAGCATTGAACACTTTCATTAGGCGAAAGGATTGGCTTTGATAAACTAAAATCGGAATCTGTTGATCCCGGTGAGGGTGTTGAACGGTCTTAATTTCAACATCCTGCCGTTTGAGAATAAACATGACACTTTGTACCTACTCCTGTGTGGGCTGGAGGCTGTGCTGTCATTGTAGTCTTTGGAATTCACCTCCGGCCAGAAGCGAAGGAAAGCTTTACCAAAAAAGGTGGGAGCAACAACCCCCTAATCAATGACGTGAAATCTTACACCATTCGGCGTAAGATCAGCTTAACGTTAATCGGGTCATGCTGTCTTGACCTCAACTCACCTCAGTGGCACAAAGCCTTAGCCAACTTAATACTCCCTTCAAAACTCCTCAATTTAGGGATGCCCATGTAGAATGATTTGGCGAGTTTAGACAGTCAAACACCAGAATAACACGCTGGAGGAGTTCCTTTTCCGGATTATTTTAATCAGTCTTGAACTATTGCCAATGAAATGATCAAACAAAACTCAACGAGGGAGAGGGTTAATATTGCTTCATTGCCCGTTCCATTGTTCGTTTATCATCTCGTCGTTTGATATCTTCTCGCTTATCATGAATTTTTTTACCTTTGGCTAAAGCAATATCAACTTTAACTCGCCCCTGTTTGAGGTACATTTTCAAAGGCACTAAAGTTAAGCCCTGTTGTTCAATTTTACCGATCAATTTATTGATTTCTTGGCGATGTAGCAAGAGTTTGCGACTCCGTCGTGGGTCATGGTTGAAGTAGCCACTGGCGCTTTGATAAGGAGAAATATGAACATTGAGTAGCCATGCCTCTCCATTGCGGATCAGAGCATAACCATCTTGCATATTCACTTTTCCCCCTCGGATCGACTTAACTTCTGTGCCTTTGAGTTCAATTCCAGCTTGATAGGTCTCTAATATTGCATAGAGATAACGGGCTTTGCGATTGTCGCTGAGGATTTTATATCCACTACTACTTTTGCTCATAGCTTTAATTTACCATAAACTTCTTCTATTCACCGATCGCAATAATTTGGGTGAATCAGTCAAACTGAAGGAAACAGTATGATCTTCATCCTTCGGCGATACCAATCAAAGTTAGATTAGGCTTTTGGGTATTGATTTGCTCTAATCCCAATTGCATCATTGGATTCTCTTCAACAATTAGAACTTCCATCGGTAAACGGAGGATGATTATTACATTACTTTATCATAAATAAGTTTTTATATAATTCATTGATTTCATAGAAATAATTGGATTGAATCAATTTATTTTTAGAACAAGAGAATAGGATAAATTAAGATGAGATTTTTATTAATTTAAATTAAACAGACTGCTATGATAAACTATTGTATAAGAGACGCTTCAATGAAACGTCTCTAAGAAGGGTTAATTGGCATCATTACGAGTATCATTTAAATGGCGAGGTGATTAATCGGTTACAGGCTGAACAAATTTGTGATTTGCCCTGACAAAACATTGACGAACCCGACTACCATCAAATGTTTGCTCAACAAAAATCCAAGGTTGCTTTCGTGTATCATACATTACACCCATTCCAGCCGGACCGAGATCAATCCGAAATTGCTGTTCTTGCTTGAGAGTACCAACCACAGGCCAATTCATAATATCAAATTCAACATCGTTTCGAGGATCAATTAACTCTCTGTAAGTCATATCACTCATACGACAATTTAGGCCATTTGGATCGCGATCGACCACTTTCCAAATTTTATGAGGAGATCGGCGATAATCTCCATTTCCATCATGTTGAGGTAAACGAGAATTTTGAGAAACTGTGATAGTTTCTTCAACAACAGGTAAAACATCCGAATTAGCCGATGTTATAGAACTTGTTTTAACAGCCATCGCTGTTGTTCCCATCATGCTGACTATCAGGGTAATACAAAAGGATTTAATGGTTTGGGTAATGATAGAAGTCGTCATACAGTTGCACACAATTCAATAGCTTCCCCGGTCAGACTAAATGGTCTGACTTCGGTTACTTTAACCTTCACCAGTTTCCCCCTTAATTCCGTATAATCTCCCGTAAAGAAAGTTAAACGATTACCTGAGGTACGCCCCATCACTTGGTTCGGGTCTTTAGGGTTCTGACCCTCTACTAAAACTGCCTCGATGCGTCCCATATAACGCTGAGACCGTTCTTCTGCTTTTTTGCCCACTAAATGATTTAATCGTTGTAAACGATCTGCTTTTTCTTGTTCTGAGACTTGATGATCCCACAAAGCCGCAGGGGTTCGGGGGCGCGGAGAATAAGCCGCTGTATTGAGTAAATCAAAGCCAATCTCCGAGACTAATTTTAAGGTATTCTGAAACTGGGCTTCTGTTTCTCCGGGGAAGCCAACGATGGCATCGGCACTGATGGCAGCATCTGGCATATACTGACGAATGGTATTGATAATACGGCGATATTTTTCATGGGTATATCCCCGTGACATCGCTTTGAGGATATCGTTATCCCCCGACTGGAAGGGGATATGGAAGTGTTGACAAACTTTTGGTAATTCGGCACAAGCGCGAATTAATCGTTCTGTAAAATAACGAGGATGGCTGGTGGCAAAGCGAATTCGTTCGATGCCTGCAACATCATGTACAAAGTATAATAAATCCGTTAGGGTATATTTATGACGACCTTCTGGGGTGGAACCGGGTAAGTCACGGCCATAAGCATCAATATTTTGTCCCAACAGCGTCACTTCTTTGTATCCCTGTTGTCCTAACTGTTCCATTTCCGCCCGAATCGCTTCGGGATAACGAGACTGTTCAACTCCACGCACATTGGGAACGACACAATAAGTACAGCGTTCATTACAACCATAAATTATATTCACCCAAGCCGTAACTTCGCTATCGCGTCGGGGTTTTGTGATATCTTCGATAATATGAATAGGTTCAGTGGCAACGACTTGATTTCCATCCAATACCTGGGTCAGTAAGTCCTGCAAACGGTTAGCGTGTTGGGGTCCCATGACTAAATCGACTTCCGGCACCCGTCGCAATAAGGCTTCTCCTTCCTGTTGCGCTACACACCCGGCTACAATTAAGGTTAAATCGGGTTCGTTGTGTTTGCGTTTGGCTTGTCTGCCGAGATAGGAATAAACTTTATGTTCAGCATTATCCCGAATGGTGCAAGTATTGTATAAAATCAAACTGGCATCGTTAGGATCGTCAGTATAGAGAAAGCCTAAATCTTCAAGAATACCAGCCATACGTTCAGAGTCCGCTTTATTCATCTGACAGCCAAAGGTGGTAATGTGGTAGCGACGGGGAGTTGTATTCATGGGAAGTAACTTGTAAATAAAA
This sequence comes from uncultured Lyngbya sp., assembly GCA_964401105.1. Classification (GTDB taxonomy): domain Bacteria; phylum Cyanobacteriota; class Cyanobacteriia; order Cyanobacteriales; family Microcoleaceae; genus JAAURB01. Next base: position 15,250 of record CAYNXM010000003.1, read on the forward strand.
GCTTATAATAAATAGATTGAGAACCAATCTATTATTTTTACATGATCTTGAGGTTTTTGGCACAAAAGCATAGAACCCATTTAAAATCTATGTTGAGAGTTTTTTTTATTACAGATTTCTGCGCTTAAGTATTCTCTCTGGAAATTGAACAAGCTCTTTTGCTTGTCCTGCCACTCCATAAAAATAATCACATGGATTGTAGTCTATTATAGGTGCAACTCTAATTAAATTAACTAATTCATATGTAATCTCTAAAAGTGGAGGTGTATAATTATCCGCATTAGGATCAGATATGTATAAAGCAAAAGCTTGAGAGGGGATTACAGATACTGACATTTTCTCTGTGATATATCTAACAGAAGAGCCTCGGATATCTGCATACATATTCAGCCACAAATTCATATCTAAAGTTTTTTCAAAAAAATTGATGAAGCTGTTTTTAAGCGTATTACTTGATAGGGATTTTTCTGTAATAATCGCACCAAAAAATTGATGCTGAAAATAATTTTTATTGACTTTTTTTCCTGTGTTAATAATTATGTTTTTTCCATTATTCGTTCTATCTAGCAATTTAACAGATTTAATATTTTCAAAAGCAGATTCTAGTAAACTAGTACTCAATATTGATGCTTTATTTTCAATAACAGCTATAACAGATTCAATCATAAAATGTTTAATCTTTCCAATCTCAAAGACTGGATGATAGTCATCTCTATAAATCACTATATCAATCTGATTACTAATTCCACCCCGTGCATCTATAATAAAACCCGTATCAATCTTTACATTATTCGGTAAAATTTTTCTTAAATATTCTGCAATGATCTGCTCTCTTGCTCTTCCATTTTCTCCAGGATGTTGAATTAATTGAGACAGTTCTAATTTGTTCAGTACCTCTTTATTTAAAGAGTTAAGAATACTTTCAATACGCGGTAAAGGCATTAATATATCTCCATATCAAGTATATTTTACTCAATTACATCTTAATTCATTATATATTTATGGTATATTAATTGAACTTTGAAGCTAGAGATTCGATGTTGCTTTCAGCGAAAATCTGTCCCTTGATTTATCCCGAACTCAGCTTATTATGAATAAACAAACGCGATATAGTCTGATTGGTCTTCTAATTCTGGGGTCTCTAACACTCACAACAGGTTATACTCATTTAGAATTGGCAGCTTTAACCGGATTGATTTTAGCGATGATTTCTAAAGGAATGCGATCGCGTCGTTCACGCTAATTTCATTAAGACATCCAAACTATGACCCAGGACTTGATAGACTTGACGCTGTTCAAATAATAAGAGTAAATCTGAATTAACCTTGTTATTGAGGGCTTCTTGTTTTAAAATTTTAAGAGCAGTAATCGTAGGCAGTCCGCGCTTGTAGGGGCGATCGCCCGCCGTCAAGGCATCATAAATATCAGAAATCGCCATCATTTGGGCTTGCAGAGGAATTTCATCCTGTGTTAATCCTAAAGGATAACCTGTGCCATCAAGTTTTTCATGGTGTCGGGAAGCAATAGTCGGTACTTGTTGCAGGTGAGTTGTCCAGGGAATACGCTTAAGAAACTCGTATGTATGACTAACATGGGACTCCATCACTAACCGTTCTTCGGGTGTTAGGTTTCCTCGCAGGACTCGCAGTTGTTGGAGTTCTTCTTGGGTAATTAAAGGTTTGAGTTCACCATCAATATCACGATAATTGAACTGAGACAACTCATGAATTTCGGCGAAGGGTTCTTGATCTAAAACTTGGGGTTCATTTGCCGCTTGTAACACCTGCCAATACTCACTCAAACGATTAATTACTTGGCTAAAATGAGTTTCAAGCTGCTCAACTTGCTGACAGAGAGGACAGTCTCCAGTTAAATTGTGATCGTGGCGAGAAGCTTGCAATAAAAGTTGATACTTTGCTTCTGTCTTTTCCAGTTCTAAACCCCGCTGAGCTAGGGCAAAGCGATGACGAATCACTTCTAGTTGTTCATTGTAAAGCTTTTTTGGCTTTCTCAGCACCGCTTCAGGCACTCCAATTTTACCAAAGTCATGTAATAAAGAAGCATACCGCAACTCTTTGCGTTGTTGCTCATTAAACTGATAGCCTTTTAAAATCCCACTGTTAACTTGATTGACTTCTTCACACAGTCGCACCGTCAATTCAGCCACCCTTTCTGAATGACCGGATGTACAAGGATCGCGCTGTTCAATCACTTGCACAGAAGCCTTGACAAATCCTTCAAATAGGTGTTCTATACTCTCTTGCAGTTGATTACGTTCAATCGAAACTGCCGCCTGAGAAGCCAGCGATCGCAAAATCCGTTCTTCTTTTTCGGAAAACCGTTGGGTCGCCGCTAAGGTATTCTCTGGGTTGAGGATAACATTCTTATCCGTTTTACGATTAATCAGTTGCAAAACTCCCAGAATCTCTCCTTGCAGATTTTGCATCGGTACAATCAACACAGATCGAGTGCGATAAGAAATCATCTGATCAAAACTGCAATCAAGTTGATAGGGTTGATCCTGCGGCAGATCATAAGCATCGGGTAAATTGAGTGTTTCCCCGGTGAAGGCAACATAACCTGCTAAACTCTTATCTGTGAGCGGAATTGAAAACTCACGAAATGATAAGTTAGGAATCGAAGCATTTTGAGCAGCTTTGAACAGTAACTTCGGCACCTGATCCCGGTAGTCTACTAGATAAACACTCCCGGCATCACTGTTCGTAATTTCTCGACTTTTAGTCAATATCAAGTTTAACAGTGTACCTAGATCTTGGGTTCCAGATAGGGCTGTACCAATATCTAAGAGTTGTTCAATTAACTCTGTGCGTTCTGTTAATGCTTGTTGAAACTCTGGATGTTCACCCACCATCACTATAGTTGATCAATGTTACTCTGCATTGTAGCGTATACTTCATCAACTATTAATGCTTAATTAGTAATTATTCTATTTTAATTATGAATGATATTTCTCAAAAAATTAAATATACTTTCCTCGGAATTGTCAGCGTCATTGCAGTGCTTGCCGTCTGGAGTTTTATTGAACCCTACATCCTCAATAGGGAAAATGAAACTGCCGATATTCCTAATCTTCCCCCGGCTTGGCAAGGGCAGAAAGTGGCACACATTACAGATTTCCAAATTGGACTATGGGGTGATAATCGCGAGACAGCCCGTCGGAGTGTGGCTCAAATTATCGAAGCGGGGCCGGCTGTTGCCTTGATTGGTGGTGATTTTCTTTATAAACCCGGTACCAATATTGAACCAGAGATTGACACCGCTGTTGATATCGTTCGTCCTTTAGTGGAAGCGGGTATTCCAACTTATGCAGTTTTGGGTAATCATGACTATGGGATGAGCAGTCGAACCGCATCCCCAAAAACTAAAGAAGCCGAACGTTTAGAAACTGCGTTAGAATCAGCCGGAATTGAAGTCTTAGAAAATGAGTCAGTTCAATTGCAACTGCCAGATAGTAACGAACCGTTATACTTAGTTGGGGTGGGTTCGCTTTGGGCGAATCGGGATAACGTAGACCAAGCGTTGAGCAATGTACCCGAGAATAGTCCGAGAATCACACTGATGCATAATCCAGATACATTTGAAAAGTTTCCCGCCAATTCAGCCCCCTTAGCCGTCGCTGGACATACTCATGGGGGACAAGTCCGAGTCCCTGGTACGCCTCAATGGTCGTGGTTGCAGTTTACCCAAAAAGATAAAGTTTATGCCGATGGTTGGGCAAAAGGTTATGGTGAACCGGGTAACCGACTCTATGTCAATCCGGGTATTGGTATGAGTTATGCTCCCGTCCGGCTATTTTGCCCACCGGAATTAACCTTTTTTACGCTTCAGACCGATTAATCTAATCGATGAATATTCAATCTTTACCCCTCAATATTACAATCTTTGCGATCGCTGCTGTTGTGATTGCCATTGTGGGGACGCGCATGGCAAAAGTCACAGACCAATTAGCGGATAAAACTGGCTGGGGACAGGCAATTATGGGAGCCGTTTTCCTCGGCGGTAGCACCTCTTTATCCGGCATTGTCACCTCCGTTACGGCAGCGGCTAGCGGACATTCAGAACTAGCTGTCAGTAACGCTGTGGGGGGAATTGCGGCACAAACTGCATTCCTGGCGATCGCCGATATCTCTTATCGTAAAGCCAATCTCGAACACGCTGCTGCTTCGATAGCGAATTTAGTCCAGGGTACATTGCTGATGTCTCTATTAGCGATTCCGCTGTTGGCGACTGCCAGTCCACAGGTGAGCCTCTGGGGAATTCATCCGGCTACAATAATACTGATTTCAGCTTATATTTTTGGGCTGCGTTTAGTGGCTCAAGCTCGAGAAAATAAAATGTGGTCGCCGCGTCAAACCCAGCTCACGAACGTAAAAGAAACATCTACAGATAATAGTAATACCAGCTTAAGTACACTCTGGATTCAATTCGTAATTTATGCCTTGTTGGTTGCCGCTTCCGGTTATCTGATTGCTCAGTCTGGCTTAAATATTGCCTCTATTACTGGAATCTCAGAATCTATTGTGGGGGGATTATTTACGGCTATATCAACTTCTCTACCTGAATTAGTCACCACTGTGGCGGCAGTTAGCCGGGGTGCATTAACGCTGGCTGTGGGGGGCGTGATTGGTGGAAATTGTTTTGATTTGCTACTGCTGGCTTTTTCTGATATTGCCTATCGTCAAGGTTCAATTTATGGTGCGGTTGGCAATCGTCAGATCTTTGTCATGGCTTTAACGATTCTGATGACGGGTGTATTATTACTCGGATTATTGCAACGACAAGAAAAAGGAATTGGTAATATTGGTTTTGAAAGTTTTTTGATTTTACTGCTTTATGTTGGAGGGGTCGTGTTATTATTTATCCCTTAAATCACCTGATTCCACTATTTTATTCCCCAATACTGAGCCGACGCAAAGCAATTTTTTTACAAATCCCTTCAACAGCTAATATTAAAGATTGCATTAATTCTGAATTTTCACTGTAATCTGGAGGAGCAATGTTAGCAACTCTTTGATTAGTGTCTATTTTGTCTTGTTCTGACCATTCTTTTGCATTTTTTTGTTTATACAAGCCAATTCCTATTCCGTTATTTTGATTCATCACCGTAAAACAAGGAACATCCGATGCACCATCTCCGACATAAATGACTTGAGATAGGGGAATATAAAGCTGTTCATCCGAAACACTACTATAGGCAAACATTAAATCTTGTTCTTTATCTGAATCCATCCCTTTAGACAAATAATAAAGATAGCTTGTTTTCTCAGTATTGGTCATTTGCTGCTTAATAAACTTAATTTCTCCATCCCCATCATAGTGAAAACGACAGCCCCACATCCCGTTAAAATGACAGGCAATTGAAGTATTCAGCGCCATTTCCACAAAGCCACCCGTAATCAGATAAAACTCGATTTCTACATCCGAAATAATACTATGGGCACACTGTTGTAAGCGCTCAAACATTTCAGTTACCCCCTCAAACGGCTGTAATGCTTTGCCCACTTTTGCCAGTCTTGCCTGAGTAATTTTATCTTTACCTTCTCGCTGCTTTGATTCTTCGATTAAACAATAGGCTCTGGCGAGATATTTATCCCATCCCTGCTCAACTAAGGGTTGAACTCTTTCTTGTTTAAAAGCCTCAACATCTAAACTTAAATCTTGTAGTAAAATCTCAAAGGTATCCGGTGCCAGAGTTTCATCAAAGTCAAAAACAACAGCAATACGATTAGAAAAAGGCTTAGTTGCGTTCGTCATAAAATTAAGTTAAATTATTTATTTTTAATAGATTTATATCTTTTATTTTAATGCAAAATGACAGACTTAATCTCGTTGGTCGGGTCGCATAATCAGCACCGTTAAGACTCCCGAAAGTAAAATAAATCCTACATTAATTCCGAATAACAACAACCCACCGAGACCCATTTTAGGATCTTTTGATAAAAAAGCGATACCAGCCGCCGCCAAAGCAGGCACTAAAGCTAAAGCCGAAACGACTCCAACTAATGTATCAGTTTTCTGCTGAACTAACGCGATCGCTCCGGAAATTCCTGCTGCCATAGCAGCAATTACACTATACCATCCCGGCTTAACCCGTTCTTCTAATAATTCTTTACTAATCAAATTGGTTTCTTCGGGAATAACATGAGTAATATTAAGTACCCAAGTAGTTAACATCGAAAAAATCATTGCAACCAGAAAGCCTAACAGTGCAGTGATCAAACCTTTGAATGCTAAGCGAGGCTTTTTAGCAACTAAAGCCAAAAATACTAATCCTAATGGGGGTAAGGCGGGAGCAATCACCATTGAACCAATTAAAATGGGTATAGAATTTGCTAATAAAGCGACTGCTGCCAGGATACCCGCCATCGCCATGAATACCAGATAAGAACGGGTCAACTGTGCTTGTTTACTAACTTTCTCAATTGTGCGATCGCTGATATATATTTTAGAGGAAGGAGACACAGGCTGATTTAAATGAGTAAGGTATTATTGTCTTCTATTGAACTATAACTGATTATGGTATAATTTAACTCATACTTTGCCGACGGGAGTATCGATCGGTTTAAATGGCTTGTCTCAATAGACAGGGAGAAGAGTTGAGAGTTTTTGTACTCACTCAATCTTGAGCAGTTGATCTACAAATTAGCTAACTATATTTTCTTTATTTTCCTCTGGAGCTTTCTCTTTTCGCCCTAATAGAAAATAAGTATTCATTTCTCCTTTACCTTTAACAGATATTATGTGTCTTTTTTCTAATAAATACTGATGTTTTAATCGTTCGTAAGTTTTCATTGTTACTTGAATTTTTCCAGCTATTCCGTGGGATTCCATACGGTTTGCTGTGTTAACTGTATCGCCCCACAAATCATAAGCAAATTTCTTGGTTCCAATTACCCCAGCTTCCACAGGTCCTGTATGGATACCAATCCGCATCTGTAATGGTTCTTTGTGATTTAAACTGAAGCTGCGAATTTTGTTTTGCATATCCAGGGCCATCTCTGCAATGGCTTCTACATGGTCAGCTCGAGGGGTTGGCAATCCTCCCACCACCATATAAGCATCTCCAATGGTTTTAATTTTTTCTAAACCATATTTTTCAGCTAATTCATCAAAGATTGAAAATATTTGATTGAGGGTTTCGACGAGTTCATCGGGTGATAAACTGGCTGAAAGCTTTGTAAAGTCAACAATATCAGCAAATAATACAGTCACATCCGAAAAGCTATCTGCAATATTTTTTTCTCCTTGTTTTAGTCTTTGAGCAATAGGCTGAGGCAAAATATTTAATAATAAATTCTCAGACTTCTCTTGTTCTATCGCAAGTTTTTTTAAATAAGCTTGTTCTTGATCTCGCAATCGTTTTTTCTCCAGACAAGCATTAATTCTAGCTCTGAGTAATACGGGATTAAACGGTTTAGATAAATAATCTTCTGCCCCCAATTCAATACAGCGAACGACACTATCGATATCGTTAACTGCCGAAATCATAATCACAGGAATATAGCGCAGCGCCGGATCGGCTTTTAAGGCTTCGAGGACTTGATACCCATTCATTTGAGGCATCATAATATCCAATAAAATTAAATCCAAAGAATCAGAACGGACAATTTCTAAGGCTTCAAAGCCGTCACAAGCAATTCTGACCTCATAACCCTCTCGCTGAATTCGCCGAGCTAGCAAGTCACGGTTTACTTCATTATCATCTACAATTAGAACAATACTTGGGTCAGTGTTCATCTAACTTCACGATTAACATTTGGACTCGTCGATCACAATCAAGGGTTGGGCTAATATTTTCGGGCGTTGAGACGACAGAAAGCACAAAACTGATGGCATCAAAAGTATAGCCAGATTCAAAGAATCAGTCACTTGTCATTCGCGGTTTATCATCAGTTATTCATGAATTTTCAGAATGCTCAAATTATAGATGACGAACGACTCATGACCAATCAATGACCCTGACTGCTGTATCAAGTCTTGAGTGAATATTGCTCAAAAAAGAGGCTACAGTGGTGTACTTTGTTGCAAGAGAACTTCGATTTTTTGTAATAATCGAGGAAACTCAATCGGTTTAGTATCGTAATCATTACATCCAGCCGCCAGACATTTTTCTCGGTCACCCGCCATCGCATGAGCCGTTAAGGCAATCACGGGGATGCTTTTAGTTTGAGGATTTGCTTTGATTTTTTTTGTCGCTTGCCAGCCATCCATGACGGGAAGACTCATATCCATCAAGATTAAATCCGGGTGTTGAGTTTGGCTCAATTCTACCCCTTCTGCACCATCGACGGCGAGGAATACGTCATATCCCTTGCGCTTTAAACGGCGCTTGAGCATATCCCGATTCATTTCATTATCTTCAACCAATAGAATCTTAGCCATGATCACAATTGAGTGTTAACAGTTAGAGGGTTAACGTCGAGGGAGTCAGTTGAGGGTGTCTTTAGACTAGCATTGACCAACTCCCGAATATCAAGTAACAGTTCGTCGGGTTGATAACTTCCTTTTTGAAGCACCTGTTCAACATATCCTGTTAGTTGAGAACGTTCTTCGGGTTTGAGGTCTGCGGCTGTAATCACAATGATCGGAATCTGACACCATTGAGGATGTTGTTTCAGTTGGCCAATGAGTTCCAAACCATGGATTTCAGGCAGTACTAAATCCATCAAAATCAAATGAGGCAGATGTTGGCTTAACTGTTGTATAGCCGCTACACTATCAGGGGCTTCTGTGACTTGCCAGCCATCACGTTGGAGAAGTTGCCGTAGTGTCCGACGAGTAATTTCTTCATCTTCTACAACTAAAATTTCTCCAACCCCGTTAGCCTGACTCACGTCGGGGTGAGGTTGATATTTTTGTAACAAACTACCCAAGCGTTTACCATCTACAGGTTTAGTGAGGTAGTCAGAAGCGCCTAAGGCAAATCCTCGGCTTTCGTCTCCCATAAAAGAAATTACAATTACCGGAATATCAGCCAAAATTGGGTCAGCTTTGAGATGAGATAACACACTCCAGCCATCCATATCCGGCATCATAATATCTAGAGTAATGACATCAGGCTGTAATTCTCGAGCTAATTGCAAGCCTTCAGAGCCGGACGATGCCACTTGAATCTTCAGCGGCTCAACGTTAAGCGATCGCATAATTAAGTCCCGAGAAATCGGATCATCATCAATCACTAACACCGTTCCCATTTGAGCAGTGCCTGTGGGTTGCAGGCGTTCCGTGGGGGCTTGACTGACCCTAGACAAGGGTTCGAGTCGTTCAGCCGTTTCTGAAGATTCGTTGCTTTGATCCTCAGCCGGGGTGTGGTTTTTGACTTCAATGGGCAAAATCACCGTAAAAGTTGATCCCCGCTCGATCTCGCTTTTAACCGTAATATAGCCTCCCATCATTTGACAAAAGCGTTGGCTAATGGTTAAACCGAGGCCCGTACCGCCATAGCGACGGGTGGTAGAAGCATCTCCTTGGGTAAAGGGTTGAAATAATAGCTTTTGTTGTTCTACACTCATACCAATCCCGTTATCACGAACTTGAAATTGAATAAAGCGTTCTTCGGTTGGGGAAGAACTCGGCACATTACCCGGAGGAGACCATTCTCTATCATACCAACGGGTTGTTAAGGTAATCTGACCTTCAGTGGTAAATTTGGCGGCATTGCTCAGTAAATTTAATAAAACTTGACGGACTTTCGTGACATCAGCGCTCATACTCGTTAAATCGGCTTGACAATCCACCACCAATTGATTGCGGTTTTTATCGATTAAGGGAAGAGCCGTATTGACAACACTTTCAATTAGGGCAGGAATACTAAACATTTCGATGTATAAGTCCATCCGACCCGCTTCAATTTTGGAAATATCTAGAATATCGTTAATCAGGCTCAATAAATTGCGGCCAGCACTGCGAATGCGTTCTAAATCAGGAACGATGTCGCTATAGCCTAAATCTTCTGATTCTTCGGTTAAAATCTCACTGTAGCCAATAATGGCATTCAAGGGTGTGCGTAATTCATGGCTCATATTGGCCAGAAAGGTGCTTTTTGCCCGGTTAGCAGCAATAGCGGCTTCTTTGGCTTGTTTGAGTTCTTCTGCGGCTTTTTTACTTTCGGTAATGTCTTCTACCGTCCCTTCATAGCAAACCACTCGGCAAGTGACATCCTTAACTACTCGGGCATTTTCAGAAATCCAGATTTTACTCCCATCTTTGCGGTACACTTGGGATTCAAATCCCGCAATCGATTGTTCAGTATTAATGGTGGTGATAAATTCAGCTCGCCGCTGCGGTTGAACGTAAAGTTGAGTGTTAATATCGGTTAAATTCTGAGTCAGATCTTGAGGAGAGTCATATCCTAATATTTTGGCTAAAGCCGGGTTAGCACTGAGATAACGTCCCTCCACGGTGGTTTGGCAGATGCCTTCGGCTGCGTTCTCAAAGATACTGCGATATTTCGCTTCTGTGCGTCGTAAAACCGCTTCTGTGCGTTTGCGTTCGACCGTATTAGAAAACATTTCTGCAACCATTTTTAGCAAGGTAATTCGTTCAGAAGACCACAAATAATCTGAATGTAAATCAAACCGAAGAAAGCCCACTAAAGATTTTTGGCAAATGAGTGGAATTAGGGTTAAGTAAGGCCGCTGTTCTAACCGGATTGAGGATGTATTTTTTAATCGGTGATTGTGATGATGAAATTGTTGTAAGTAATTCAGATCGGCTGCAGCCGAGGTGGGCATGGAATCTATATATAAATGAACATTCTTGAATTGATTCAATTGCTCCGCAATCCAGGGAATATTAGCCGGATGGAGCTGCATCAATGCTGATTCCAGTCGGCTTTCGATTAACTGTATTAAATCTTTTGAAGAACTCTGCTCGCTAGACTGATTCACTTCATTCATACTGGGTTCTGCTGCGGCCCATTCATAGACAGAACGCATCGGCATTTGGCGATCGGAGAAAATATAGATGTAGCTTTGATTGACTTCTAGAAATACACTAATTTTTTGTAAGGCTTGCTCAATTCCTTGATCGATCTCTTCTGTGCTAAGACTAATAAAATAAGTGGATAAGTTAGTAATCAGCTTTTCAAATTCAACCCGATATTGTAGGGCACGTTCAACTCGCTTCCGTTCTGTGATATCCCGAAAACTCCAAACCCGACCCACCGATTTATGACCCACTTTTGAAGGATGGGAATACACCTCAAAAATTCGATGATCAATAAATTCTACAATGTCGTAAGTCGGAATCTGCGGTTCAGCCGAAAGCTGCATAATCGTTCGCAAAAATTGGGGTGGATTTTTGAGCTGTCTCAACACATAAGCTAAGACAGATTGATCCGGAGACGATTGTAATAAGCTCTGGGGAATATCCCACAGTTCAACAAATTTTTGATTAAAGTTACGGACTTGTCCTTGACGATCTAAAGCCAGAATCCCTGCATCTGTTGCATTAAAGGTGGCTTGCAGCAAAGAGAGAGATTGCTCGGCTTCTACCTCAGCTTGTTTACGCCCACTCACATCAAAGAATATTAAGATAATTCCAACTAAATCCTGATTCTCCTGAATGGGCTCGATCACATAAGAAACTGGTAAAGTCTTGCCGTTTCGCTGAATAAATTGATCATCATTGGATTGAAAAGGTTGTTCAATTTCAGGATCCGAAAAATAGCGCTGAAAATTGAATTGAGACAGTTGAGTTTGAGGTGCAATCTGCTGAAATAATGGCTGCTCTATCAGCTCAGCTTCAGACCATCCCAATAACTGTTCTGCGTCAGTATTCATTGATAGCAAGTCGCCTCTTGCGTCTAGGATACACAATCCAGCCCCTAAAGAACTAATTATCGCCCTCAGAGCGTCCCGTTCAGCACCCAAACACCCTTGGGTCGGTTCCCGGTGAGACGGATTGAGCGGCTGCCTGTGTGAGGAAGATAAGTATCGCTCCGGGTCAGCTTCAGTGTATCTGTGGCTAATCTGCTTGAGCAGTTCTTGCCAAGCCACAATATTGTCAGGGAGATGATCCGTCTGAAGACCAAGTCGTTTTAGTTGACGCTGGAGCAGAGGGTGCATAATCTCATATTCAAGTGAGTGGGTGGATGTGAAGTGAGCTGGAGATAAACCGCTCAAGATGAGGAATCGTTAAATCGCTAGTGGTAGAGTTTTAAAGGAAATCTCGGCATGGGTTTGCACTTGATTTAGAAAAAATTCTCTCATATCATAATTTTTGCAGATTGTGAGCTAGTTTATGGTTTGATTGTACTGTTGAAACAGAGTACAGCTTGCAGATGCTTGCGAATCAGAATGATATGAAGGTAGAAAACAATCTTGTCAATTCATTTTTTGGGAGTAGGATGTAGACAGTCAGGATTGAGCTGGAGAATAGTTTCTAGTGGCTGTTCTTCCCGACGACTAACTCCCGATATCCCAATTCACCCATCAATCATTCATTTATAGCAAATCTTAAGTGATTTCATCTTAGACCCTAAGTGTTAAGTATTAAAAAGTAATTGATATTGATCCAGTGTAGCTTCTCCCTCGGTTTCGGTTCATTTTCTCAGAACGATTACAGTGTTTGATTAGCCCGATGGGGATCTTGATCAGATGTCGGGGTTATTACCTTTGCCTGTTGCTGTTCAGCACTCAATTTGGGTTGTAGATAGAGATTCTCGATTAAAGCTGAAACCCCAGCAAACCAAGGGGGAACAATTAAAGCACCGAGAATGCCTAACACTTGAATTCCGCCGAGTACAGATAAAAGCTGATATAAAGGATGTACGCCCACGGAGGTTCCGACTAAAAACGGATCGAGGATATAGGTTTCGATATTTTGCAGAACCACGTACAGCAACAACACCCAAATTACTAAAAACCCACCTTTTGCTAGGGCGACAACCAGGGCTGGAATTGCGCCAAGGAAGGGGCCAAGAAATGGGATTAGATTGGTGACAGCCGCAATTGTGCCTAGACCCAGAGAGAATTCTCGCAATCCCAGAAACCCCAGTCCAGTGGTTGTGGCAACGCCTAAAATTCCGGAAACCAGTAAACGTCCTCGGATATAACCCCCCATTCGTTGACTAACCGGTTTGACCTGGCTATCTAGTCGCTCATTCCAAGGGTAAGGGAAGATTTGGACAAGGCTGCGAATTAGCTTTTTACTGTCAGCAACCATGTAAGCGGAAAGAAATAGCGCTAAAATCAAACTGGCAACACCTCCCAGAATACCTCGGGTAATACCATAGGAGCGTAAAATCAGTTGTTGACTGGATCGAATTACCCAACTGGTGACAGATTGAGTATCAATTAAGCGATCGATCAGTTGGGGTGTATCTTCTCCTAAACGGATAGACCAGTCTGTTAAAATATCTACAATTCGTTCTGCAAAAATGGGAAGTTGACGGACTAAGGCACTAATCTGTTCAAATACACTTGGCCCAATAATTAAGCCTAATCCTGTTAATCCGGCAATCAGGGTTAAATACACTAAAATAACTGCTAACCATCGAGGGACTCGTCGAGCCTCAGCCCAGTTAACGACGGGAACGATGGAGGCTGCTAGTACAATTGATATCATCAGCAGTATAATTAAACCCTGTAGCTGCCAGAGCAAGACCAGCAACAGAACGGCTGCTATCACTAACAGCACATTGGACAAGGATAGGGTAATCCGACGATTAGAGATCAGTTGAGAATCATCAGTCATGGGTCATGGTGGTCAATCTAATCATGAGAGTTCCGTCTGTAAAAATTGACAGCATTTCTCTCATTTTAACATTTAAAATAATTATTATAATCCTACCATATAATGACATTTTTGAACATCAATAATTTTAATTTTTTTTGTCAATTGTAAGACTTTTAAGAGGAGAAAATATTAGTATATTTATAATAAATAATATTTTACTATGGATTTATCATTATTTTGAAAAACATCAATAATTATCAGTGATTATTCAGTTAAACAGCTATAAGAAATAATATGAAAATTAAGATAGAAGGTTGGCAGAGCATTCCCCATTCTTATTCAATTGCTAGTCAGTTTGTTTTTTCAGAAATACTGAGACGACCTAAGATTCAGGTAGGTTTTATACCGGTTCCCTATCCTAACTCAAACTGGCGGACTGTGCCTCGGTTGTCAAATTCAAGTTTTAATCAACTTCAGAATAGTCAATTTATTAATAACTCAAGGGAAACTGATGTTACATTACGATATTATGAGCCTTTGAATCTTAGCCCACTTCAGGCTCAAAAAACGTTAGTCTTTACCACAACTGAATGGGGATTTATCTCTGATAGTGTTCTTGACAAAATTGGAATTTTTGGGGTTAAGCCGATTGATATTCCATCAAATACTATTTTAATTACACCATCCCAATGGTCAAAAGAAGGATTGATTCGCTCTGGAATTAATCCTGATAAAATAACAGTTATTCCTCTAGGAATTGATCCTAAAGTTTACTATCCATTATCTGATAAAGAAAGAACCGAATTACGACACAAATTAGGCTGGAATAATCATTTTATTTTTTTTCACGTAGGTAGTTTAGCAGATGGAACAGGAATTCGACCTTTATTAAAAGCCTTTGCTGCATTAGTTGAAAGATATCCAGAAGCCAGACTTGTTCTCAAAGGTTGCGAGGATTTATATTCATCTCAACAGTTGCTTGCTACGGCGAGTCGTAGTATTTTAACCGAAGCTGAAGCCTCCCGTATTCAACCCAAAGTTGCTTATATTGGCAAGACTTTATCTATTAATCAATTAGCACAGTTTTATCAAGCAGCAGATGCTTATGTTTCTCCCTATATTGCTTCTAGTTTTAATTTACCTGTATTAGAAGCAATGGCGACAGGACTCCCTATCATTTGTACTGCCGGGGGGGCAACAGAGGATTTTGTTCATCCAGATTTAACCTTAAAAATAAATAGTCAATTTAGAGGGAAACTTATTCAAGAACAGCTTCGGTTTTTCCTACATCCAAACTGGGAACATTTAGTAGAGTTAATGAAGTCTGTAATTTCTCAGCCCATGTTTCGTCAAACAGTTCGACAAGTTACACCCCAATTTGTTGCTAAAAATTACACTTGGAAGCATACTGTTAATCAAATTATTTCACTTATTAACAAGCCCAGCCAAATAGACCGTTATCAAAACCAATTAATTGAGTTTTCATCTCATAAATTATTCGTTCAAGGATGGCGTTATATTCCTCACTCTTATGCTTTAATCAATAGTTATCAACTCGTAGAACTGGCTCAATATCCTAACTTAAAAATTTGGCATCAAGATATGCCATACGTTACTGAAGATTGGAGAGCTACTCAGGGATTACTTTCTCCTCAAAATGAAGCGATTTTAAATAACATTCCTAAATTTAATCCATCAGAGATCATTCAAGCCGATGTAACTCTACGAGTCTATTGTCCGTTTAATTTAACCTCATCTTCCAGTCAAAAAACTTTTATGTTTGGTTGTACAGAATGGGGAATTGTACCTCAATCTATTCTTCGGGGCATGAAAGTGGCTTCCTTTCGTGATGCTCATTTAGCATCCAATACAACGATTATTACTGCTTCCCATTGGTCGAAACAAGGATTTATTAATAGTGGTGCTGACCCGGAAAGAATTGTAGTCATTCCCTTAGGATACGATCCCCAAGTTTATTATCCTATGCCTGAAAATCAACGCTCAACTCTTCGGAAAAATAAAGGATGGACAGATTATTTTGTATTTTTAAATATTGGAGTCATGTGGAATGAACGGCAAGGAATAGATCGACTATTAAAAGCGTTTGCTATTCTAACTGAAATCTATCCTCATATTCGCTTAATTCTTAAAGGAAGAGATGCTATTTTCCCCTCTAAAAACTCCATTCAATCTGTCAGTAAAAACATCTTAACTGATGCAGAATATGAACGGATTAAACCTAAAATTGGATATATTGGCAATAGTTTATCTGCTCAAGAAATGGCAGAGCTGTATCAAGCCGCAGATTGCTATGTTTCTCCCTACTCCGCTGAAGGCTTTAATCTTCCTGTCCTCGAAGCCATTGCCTGTGGTTTACCCGTTATTTGTACCGACGGCGGGCCAACTGATGACTTTATCCGTTCCGAATTTGCCTGGAAAATTGATAGTAAACTTCACATCAAACAACAACAAAACGGCGATATTAAATATCTACTGACCCCTAATCAAGATCATTTAATTGAACTGATGAGAACAATGATAGAAAATCAACACCTTAAAACCCAAGTTGAACAAGTTGGCACAAAATATGTTACAGAACGTTATACCTGGAAAAACATTGTCAAACAACTCGTAACCGTCATGTTTCAATAATCTTTCTCGATCTGTATCTGTCTGTAGTCATATGAAATCAGGGTGTATAGTAAACGTATATCTCTTTTCTGTCACTAAGAGCAGAGGAATAATAAAACCTGAGTTCGGGTTAAGCAGATTGAGGTAAAATCCAGTCCATGTGAAGGCGCTTGCTTCTTGGGTTGATCGCCCTAAGGCTAACGCCAAGCTACGCTAACGGGTGAGGGCGTGTTCCCTTGCGTCTTACGCGCCCCGCG
>CAYNXM010000004.1:0-12264 GCA_964401105.1 uncultured Lyngbya sp.
TGTCGGGAGAAGGCTCCCGTTATAGCGCAGCTTAGCGGGAGATGAATCTCGACCCACAAAAAAGAATGCAGTAGTTATGTTTATCTAACTTTTTTTCTGATAACATAGTCAACATGATAGTTAGAGAATGTAAGCTACTCAATGGGTCATTGGCTCAATACCGGGCTTTAGATGATGCTATTAGAACTGCTCAATTCATTAGAAACAAAGCAGTTAGACTATGGCGTGACGAGCCTAATGTCAACAAGGCGCGTCTATCACGGCTCGGCAAAGAATTGGCACGCGCGTATCCTTTTGCCAAAAAGTTAAACTCAATGGCACGTCAAGCATCAGCAGAAAGGGCTTGGAATTCAATCTCTAGTTTCTATCGTCGCTTTCGTGAGGGAGCCCAGAATAAAGGATACCCTCAGTTCAAGAAACATTCTCGATCTTGTGAATACAAAACCACAGGCTGGAAACTATCATCTGATTGTCTAAAGATTAATTTCACCGATGGTTTTGCAGCCGGGAAATTTTCTCTGTTCTGTAATCATCAGACAAGAGAGGATTTATTCAGACTCAAAATTAACCGGGTCAGAGTTATTAAACGCGCCGATGGTTATTATGCTCAATTCTGTTTTGATGCTAATCGCTTTGAAGCGGGAAATTATACAGGGAATGTAGTAGGGATGGATTTGGGTCTGAAGTATTTCTACAAAGACCAAAAGGATAATGCAGCTATCTATCCTCAGTATTTAAGACGGGCTGAAAAGCGAATCAAGAAACTACAGCGACAGCTATCAAGAAAGTTTGTTAAGGGTAAAAAACCTCAATCCAACAACTACCACAAAGCCAGAATTAGACTGGGGAAGTGTCATCTGAAGGTTCAAAGACAGCGTAAAGACTGGGCAGTGAAGTTAGCCCGGTGCGTAGTCCACTCTCACGATGTGGTCGTCTACGAAGACCTAAAGATACAAAACATGGTCAAGAACCATCATTTAGCCTTGTCGATTTCTGACGCTTCATGGTATCAATTCACTCAATGGCTAGACTATTTTGGGAAAGTTTGGGATAAGACAGTGATTGCTGTTGCCCCTAACTATACCTCCCAAGATTGTTCAAATTGTGGTCATCGAGTGAAGAAATCACTCAGCACTAGAACTCATAAATGTCCACGTTGCCACACAGAAATATGTCGTGATACTAACGCAGCGTTGAACATTCTCAAAAAGGGCATGAGTATTTTAGGTCGGGAACGAGCCGGACAGAATTCCGGCTCGCAAGCCCGACGCATTCCGCGTGTTGAGTATAACAGTACCCAAGGGCATTGGGGAACTGCCGGGAAACCGGGAACGCTTGGGGAGAGTTCGACCTCTATTGATGAAGGGAAACTTGAGTCAATAAGTTGTCTCGTTGAACCAAGAATCACGAGAGTGAGAATCCCCCGTCATAATCTCTGATTTGACGGAGGGAGTATGTCAAAAGCGACACGGGAGACTAGCATCGAGGGAATTACTATTCCTCGTGGAACCGCGATATTCTGGTCTATGCTGGCTGCTGGGAGAGATCCGCAGGTCTATCCTCAGCCTGAAGAATTTCTGCCGGAACGTTGGCTTGAAGGAAAAGGTAGCAATTCTTTGCCGATGATCGATTTTGGTTCAGGTTACCATCGTTGTTTGGGTGAGCATTTGGCAATGGTGGAATCAACTATCATGCTGGCACAACTCCTGCGGTTTTTTGATTGGGAGTTGGTCAACGGTCGTTCATCACTAGAGAATTTGCAACAAAACCTTTTGATTTATCCCTCTGATGGTATGCCTGTGCGTTTTCAGTTGAGATCAAAGTGAATGAAAAAGCCGATCCCATTCTCCGGGTCTGTCTGTACAATCCGCTTCAATATCCCTCGAAGTTACACGGGGAAACCTTTCTAAATAAGCGATCCAAATTAAAAATGAGGGTGTTGTACAGAGGATAAATATCCAATTGTAATTTATCTTAAAACGGGTTTTATCCGAGTCAAGGAAATGCTATGATCTGGGCAGTCATGTTAATTGATAAAACCAGAAAAATTAGGGAACATTAACAGAGTTTGATCGACTCTAAACTCAGAGGTTGATCTAAGCTAGAAATTGATTAAACCTGAGACTGAACCTATTTCCCCGAGCTGAAGTCTATAAAAGTATCGTGCTGAACTTTAGGTGATCCCATATTGGAGACAATACCTAGATCACACAAAATATAAGAAAGATTAATTCTCTTTGAATTCAATAGAGGAAAAATGATGAAAAAAATTTTAGCGATTGCAACACTACTTTTTGCTACAGGTTCAACTCTTCCTGTTAAAGCGGTGAGTTTCCCATCTAGAACGACTTCTGTTCAAAACTCTCCCACCATTCAGTCTGAAGGAATTCTAGTGGCTGATAAACTAGATGAACAATTCGATGACTATCGTCGCAGTCGTCATGTACAACTTGAACGTCAGATGCGGCAAGAGTTGACTCAACAGAAATATCGTAATATGTCGCAACAGGAAAAAGAGCGAGTCATGAGGCAAGCTCATGATAACCTGGATGATGCACTCGATAGACAAGAAAAAACTTGGCGCAGAGAACAGGAAAAACGGCAAGATCGTTATGACCGTTATGATGATCGCTATGACCGTTACGACGATCGCTATGACCGTTACGATGGGCGTTATGATAATCGTTACGACAACCGTTACAATGATCCTCAAAACCCTTATGACCAGCGCTATCGTTATGATCGCAGTCGGTACAATCAGCGCTATAACAGATAATACTGATTAATTAGATCTTGAAAGGTGGGTAAAACACTTGACTCACCTTTAGATTAAGCTTCTGAGTTCCCCGAAATTGGTAATTTTTCCGGCTTTAACCGATAAAATCTGAGTATGCTTCAGCCACTGTGCATCAAAAGCACCCAGGTGAGTGGTGGTAATTAACGTCTGAAAGCGGTCTTCTATCGCCTCTAACAGTTGATTTTGACGATTTAGATCTAATTCAGCTAAAACATCATCCAACAGCAACAAGGGCGGTTCTTGCACCACTTGTTCAATCAATTCTAATTCCGCTAACTTCAAGGCCAATACCAACGTTCGCTGCTGCCCCGAAGAACCATATTGACGGGCAGGGGTTTGATTAATCGTAAACATCACATCATCTCGATGGGGCCCGACGAGGGATATTCCTTGGTGTTGTTCTGCGATCGCTCTTGTGGTAATCTGTTCTAAAAAGGCTTGCTGAACCTGTTCTGAGGTTAGAGTAGAGATAGGCTGATTTTCTGCAAAACGAACATTGGGTAAATAAGAAACCTTTAATGCTTCGGTTTGACGACTAATGGCCTGATGCCAAGCCGTTGCTAGGGGGGCTAATCGTTGTAAAACGCGATCGCGCCGTCGGATTACTCGCGCACCTGTTACCGCTAATTGGGCATCCCAGAGGGCTAACTCAGAATTAGAAATCGGTGTGAATTCTTCTAAATGGCTTTGAGACTTTCCTCGTTTCAGTAAAGCATTTCGTTGCCGTAATACTTTATTGTATTGTTGCAGAATATAAGCATAAACGGGTTCAAGCTGTACTAATAAGCGATCTAACCAATTACGCCGTTGTTCTGGGCCACCGCGTACTAGATCTAAATCTAGACTGGAAAATTGTACCACATTGAGAACACCCAGAAAATCAAGGTGTCGTCGTAGGGGTTCGTTGTTGAGAGCAACGGTTCGCCGCCCTTGATGGCGAAGGATAACCGATAAATCAGAATGACCTAAGACCCGTTCTATTGTAGCATTAATTTTAGCCGTTTTTTGTCCTTCTAAAACCAGATCGCGATCGCGGTTAACTCGATGACTTTTAAGGGTTGAAAGTAATTCTACCGCTTCTAATAAATTTGATTTTCCTTGAGCATTATCCCCCACCAAAATGGTTTTTGCTGCCTCAAACCCAATTTTTTGATCCGCATAATTACGAAACTGTTGAAGCTGTAACGTTCTCAAGTACATAGAAGATAGTGGGGAGACATCGCAGAATTGGGTTAGGGGTTGGTATTAAACAACAAACAACAAATGACAATAATCCATAACGAACCATCTTGCACAGTTTAGCGCGAAAGCAGCCATAAGACAGATGAAGTTATCAGAGTGGGTGCAGTAGAGTAAAAGTAATCAGGAATCGCCAATTCAAATTGGGTTTAGTACCATAGTTTTGTGTTGGTGATTCTATTTAATGACTTTATCGGAAACGTGTTATGGAAATTGAGCAAATTACAGTTTATCTTAATAGTAGTGATTCTCGCGACAGACTGAAAGCTTTAACAGAACTAAGACACCATGATAGCCAGGTCGCTATTCCGTTGTTGGTCAGTCGTCTGCAAGATCCAGAGTTTCTCGTCCGTTCATTTGTCGCCATGGGACTGGGTCACAAAAAATCTTCTGAGTCTTATGAAGCTTTAGTCAAACTCCTGAAGACAGATCGAGATCATAATGTGCGGGCTGAAGCGGCTAATGCCCTGTCAAAATATGGTGAAGTAGCCCTGACTGAATTAATTGAAGCCTTTCGTAGAGATGACAATTGGTTAGTGCGTCGTAGTATCCTTGCACCATTGATGGATATGCCTTATCCGGATGCCCTCTATCAGGTGTGTCTGTGTGGGTTAACTGGAGAAGATCACACGGTTCGAGATGCGGCTGTTAGTGCATTAGGGACATTAGCGGGTTCTGAAAAACATGATGAGGCTTTACAGCAATTATTAGCTTTAGTTGCGGCCCATAGCTGGCACACTCGGGTACGAGTTGTCCGCGCACTGAAACAGTTTGAAGATGCTTCTGCTAAAACAGCCCTCAATTATTTGTCTAAAGATGATCACCATCAGGTAGTTGGGGCAGTGCTGGAGAATCAAACTGAATGGTAATAGTAGAGACGTGACCTGGTTCGTCTCTACAGTTGGGAACGTCTCTACAGTTTGAGTATCAAACCAAGAAGACGTTATCTTGAATGGTTGTAATCTCAGAATTGGCAACAATAATATCAGATAAAGTGGTTTGTCCGACATTTGGTGCTAATACCTGCAAGGTTGGATCGTTTTCAAAGTAAAAGCGATCGCCATCTCGCAGACGGGTAAATTGATCGGTTAAAATCTCATGGAAGGTTTCACCGACTAATGCGCCATTGAGATGATCTTCAGCCAGTCCGCCAACCCATAAATCAATATCATCTACGTTGCCATAAGCGCTTTGTAATTCCGCTTGTACTTGAGGATCGGAGGAAATCTGGTTAAAGTTGGTAATGGGGTCAAAGCCTAAGGTTTCCCGTGTATCATTGTAGCTGGGTAAACCATGTTCTCGTCCCCGCTGAATATTCAACGAAGCTAGATCCATCCCCCCAGAACCGGGCATGCCAAACAGGAAGTTACGAACATCATCAATTAACTGGGTATCAATTTCCTGTGCTTCCTGAGAGGCTAACCCTAGCAAGACGGAGTCAATCCCATCAATAGTAACCAGATCGGGGTTGAAGAAGGACGAACGCAGATCTAAGCTGGTATCAGATGTACCATCTGGATTAATTCGTTGTATCTCCGGCGATAACATTGTATGTCCTACGCGGAAGGCAGCAGTTGAAAATTCATTGCTAATTCCTGGGTTAACACTCGCATCGTAACCAATATAATTTGGCAGTGCATTTGTTCCCAGTAATATTGGTACAAATTCATTATAGGTAATGGCTTGAATTTCCGCACCGACAATGCGCCGCGCCGTTTCATAAATAAAGTCGCCTTCACTTAAGCCAGATTCAAAAAATAAATCAACTAACGGCGCTTCTCCGTTGTCTAAACGTCGATCAATATCTTCTGCCAGTCGATTATGTTCCCGGACAAACAAAGTATGAGTTGCAGTTAACCCCGTTTGTTCATTAGCGCGAATATCCCCCGCTAAAAACAACTGACTTGCCGGACGACTAAAAGGATCGTCATTTTCTAATCCTTCAGTATTAAAAGGTAACAGAATTTCTCCATTATCTCCAATACTAATCTTTAGTTTACCCGTTCCATCATTGGTTCGTAAAGCCTCAGCCCGTTCAAGATCAGATCCATACACATTAGACCCATCAATATAAGCTGTAATTTCGTTAATTTGTTCTCGGGGGTTACTGGCAGAAGTTCCCGTAAAAGTATCATAAATTGAACGGGTTAAACTAATTTCTTGATTGCCTGTATTAAACGGATCAAACCAAGGATCGCCTGTTGGCACTAGAATATTAAATGATTCCCCAGATGTAGCCGGAGTTAAATCTAAATCATGATCTAAAAACTGTCCCCATTGCCACAACCAATCACTCGCGCCTAAAGCATTAGGAATAGAACTATCTTGATCAAAAACGGTTTCACTAATGGCACGAGGACTGGGTAAATTAGAAGTATAACCCCCCCTGGGTTCAGAGATATTATCTTCGTAAGCCGCCTCACCTAAGCGTAATAAATGATATTCCGGTGTTCCCCAATTAGTGTAGGTTAGATTATTATCATACCCATCCATTGAACGAAATTCTAATACTGTGAAATTCGTTTGATCTCCCGTTGCATTAAACGCAGAAACTGCATTCCCCTCACCAATTCGATTATTACCACCACTACTAAAAGTATTTGTTAATCGGGTAACAAAATCAACATCACTATTGGTATTACCTGCAATTAAACTCGATGTAACTGTGGTTGAAGTGGTAAAACTGCTACCAAAACTAGCTACCCCACTACCTTGACCCTCAGGGGCTGTATTTCGAGAAATAACACTACCCGTAATAGTTGTATCACCAAAATTAAACACCCCACCCCCATCAGAAGTAGCAGTATTTTCCTCAATAGTACTATTAGTAATAGTTACACTAGGAACACGACTCCCAACACGATCTTTCACATAAACTCCGCCGCCATCATCCCCAGCAGAATTTCCACTAATGGTACTATTTATAATCGTTGTTTCACCTAAAACTGTTACTCCGCCACCATCCGCCGCTACCGAAATTCCTTGGTTATTATTAATCGTTGTGTCACTAATAGTAACTGTACCAAAATTAAATAAACCACCCCCGTCATTGTTCGCCGTATTATCACGAATAATACTACCCATAATAGTGGTATTCGCAATATCATTCGTATAAATCCCACCCGCGTTATCATTAGCGGCATTGCCACTAATCACACTATTGGCAACAGTTAACGTACCATTATTAAAAATTCCGCCACCATCGGCAAAATTAACTGTGACGGTATTGTCAATCACATAGGTTTCTGTAATGGTGAGGTTTCCATTATTAAAAATTCCACCCCCATCATTCGTCGCAATATTCCTGACAATTTCGCTATTGGTAATAGTGAGATTTTCTTGGTTCCAAATTCCACCCCCATCACCCGTTACATTGCCGCCAGTTAAAGTCAATCCATTAATAACAACATTAACCTTTGTATTCGTACCATCATTCACATTAATAACACGATAATCCCCCCCTGCATCAATCGTAATACTCTGATTTTCTCCATCAATAGTTAGCGGTTTATTAATCACTAACTCCCCTTGAGTCAGGGTTAAAGTTCCCCCTGCTAGACTGGAATCAAAAGTAATTGTATCTCCTGCATTAGCATTGGCAATTGCATTGCGTAGCGCTGAATCAGAAAGCGTTGTGAGTAAGATATTAGCCATGATTTATTCACTGTAGAGTAGAATGAGTCACCAGTAGAAATCCCATCTAAACCTAAGACGGAAAATGTTTGGCGAGACGGGAAATGTTTGGCGCTAGCCAACCCGTCGTATTAAAAAAATAAGACACATTTAAGGCTAAATAAATCTCCTCCTGTAGAAGGAAATTATCAAATTCCTCTACAGAAAAGAGCGATATATAGGTTCTATGAAAACTGTCTTATTTCCCAGCGCTATCTACTCTTAATCCGGAAAAAATAACAATTGATTTTTTTGATACCCGATCCGGATGCTGATATCACGATACCTAAATCTCTCTGTGTCCTCTGTGTCTCTGTTATTTTTTAGATCTTTTTTCCTGAATATCAATCTATTCAATACATCAAAAACCGGATTCAAATCATCTGTTTTAATAAAATTTATATTTAGTTTTTAATTACTATTGTTGAGTTTGATAACAAGAAAAGACTGACCATAAAGATACGGGAGTTCACAAAGATCAACTCTGAACTGAATCAAATCACTATTGAACTGTCTCTGCCGCTTCTTCTACCCAACTGTCAAATTGCTGTTGATTTTCCTGCACCCATTCTTCAGCATGGCGACGAATATATTCTGAATCTTTTTCACCATCATAAACTAATTTTTGTTGCTGATTAATATCTTCAATTGGAATAGAAACCAATTCAAAGAAACGTTTTGCGGCTGGGTTATTGTCGATAAATTCTTTATTAGCTAAAACTTTAACTTGATCCACTGAAAACCCCAAGTTTTTACCCTCAAAAGACGTTTCTTGTTCCGTGACATTTTCCTGACCTTCTGGTAAAGCGGTAAACGGAACTTCTAGCCAAACAGCGTCTTTATCCACTTCTAAAATAGAGGCAGACCAGTGAGGGACATAAGCATAATATAAAATCGGTTTTCCTTCTCGGAAGCGTGTTAAAGTATCTATTAATAATGTCTCATATTCTCCTTGATTATGTTCAACCGTGTCTTGTAATTCATAAGCCTCTAAATGATGTTCAATCACTAAGGCACAAACCCAACCGGCATTACAGCCAGTTAAATTGGCTTTCCCATCTCCATCCGAATCAAACAGTTTAGCAATTTCGGGATCTTGAAGCTGATCTAAACTAGAAATATTGTATTGATCGGCTGTTTTTTTATCAATTTGATATCCTTGCAAACCATTTGCCATAACTATCCCAATTCTTTCTAATTTTTGATCGCCCCCACTATTTTCATACAAACCTGCGTGTAGTTTTTCCCATGTTGCACCCATAAAATCTAAATCACCATTGCTAACAGCCGTATAATAGATAGGAGGAGTCAATTGTTTAATTTCTGTTGTTTGATAACCCAGCTTTTCTAAACCAATATTAATAATCTCCGTCATAAATAACCCTTCGCTAGAAGTACCCGTAGAAGAACGAACTTTTATCCCAGATCCTGGCATCTTTTCAGCAGAAGTAGTCGTTGATGTTGTAGCGGTTTGAGAAGTGGGTTGACAGGCTACTAAACCCATTAACAAAGTAGAGAATATAGTCCGAAAAATATAGGGTTGAAAAATCCATTTTGTGTAGAACATGAATAATATTATATTTTAGATTAACAAGTCTACTAATTAACCACAAAGACACAAAGATTAACTCTCTGTGTCCTAATAGCCTCTGTGTTTTTTTCAACTCATTTAACTAAGCACCAACAGCCTCTTTAGCGGCATACATCACTTCTAACGTAATCTCCTCAAATCCCCGTTCACGGGCAAACTTTTCAGTATTACGCTTGACTTTACCACGAACAAATCCCGGAACTTTATTCAATTCAGCTTTAGCTTCTTTATTCCAATTCAAATCAGAATCGGCTGAAATCCCTTTATGAATCACCTCTTTTGTATCATGTCCGCCAAAAATTTCTAGTAAGTGATCTTCCATTCCCAAAGTAAAGGAATTATAGACTAAATCAACCATCTGATTTGCCCCTTCATACCCCACAAACGGACGATAACCCACGGGGAAATTCTGAATATGAATCGGTGCCGCAATCACTCCACAAGGAATATTTAACCGCTTACCGACATGACGTTCCATTTGAGTGCCAAATATCGCCGCAGGTTCTAAACGGGCAATGGCATCTCCAATGGCACCATTATCATCACTAATTAGGATTTCATCGCAATATTCACTCACTTGTTCTTTAAACCAATCGGCATCATACTTACAGTAAGTTCCGGCTAAAACCACATGAATTCCCATTTCCCGTGCTAGGATTTTAGTCAAAGCAGCCGCATGAGTATTATCTCCAAATACAACTGCTTTTTTCCCGGTTAAGTTCTGGCAGTCAATGGAACGAGAAAACCACGCAGCCTGAGAAACAAATCGGGTTTGTTCATCAATAAAGGCTTCGTAATCAACATCAGCGCCTTGTGCATTTAATATCTTTTGAATTGCCCGAATACAGCGAGCCGTTTCGACAATCCCCATAGGGGTAATATCGACATAAGGCGTACCAAATTCAGCTTCTAAATATTCAGCCGCCATCAAGCCAATTTCCCGATAGGGAATCAGGTTAAACCACGCTTTCGGTAAGTTCTTTAAGTTGTGAACAGAGGCACCATCAGGAATCACTTCGTTGACTTCTATGCCTAAATCTGCCATTAACTTTTTCAGTTCAGTGCAGTCATGGTTGTTATGAAAACCGAGGGTAGAAATCCCGATAATATTAACAGAAGGTTTCTCTGTTTTCCCTTGCGGCAGTTCCTCTTTTTTCTTGGCTTTTTCCAAGTAATATTTGACAATTTGATGCAAGGTACGGTCAGCCGCTTGCAGTTCATTCACACGATAATGATTGACATCGGCTAATAAAACATCGCCTTTGGCATCGAGTTGAGCGCGTTCTACAAAGTTCTCTAAATCTTCTTGTAAAATACTAGAGGTACAAGTCGGAGTTAAAACAATTAAATCAGGTTTTTCCTCTTTATCTTTGCGAACAATATTATCAACGACTTTTTCCTGAGAACCCCGCGCCAAGACATTGCGGTCAACCACACTGGCTGTGACTGGGGTATAATCTCGCTCTCGTTCTAACATCGACCGCATGACGTTAAAATAGTCATCTCCGATGGGAGCATGCATAATAGCATGAACATTCTTAAAAGAACTCGCAACTCGCAGCGTGCCAATATGAGCCGGTCCTGCATACATCCAATAAGCCAATTTCATCTCAGTTTCTCCATGTTTATGTAACTTAAGTAGTGTAGACGGGAAATGTTTGGCGTGACGGAGACGGAAAATGTTTGGGCGCCAGCCCAACCCGTCGTAAAATGTTTGGCGTGACGGAGACGGAAAATGTTTGGGCGCCAGCCCAACCCGTCGTAAAATGTTTGGGCGTGACGGGAAATGTTTGGCGAGACGGGAAATGTTTGGCGACAGCCAACCCGTAAAGACAGCCAACCCGTCGATAGCCCAACCCGTCAAGACAGCCAACCCGTCAAGATAGCCAACCCGTCGATTTCAAACCCTGATGTTCTCGAATGAGTTGTCTCAAAATCACTCAATGGAAGTCACTTCACAACCATAGAGAAGAAACAAGATTAAAAACTCTACCTGGGTGGCAACTTGACAAAAGTGCAAAAATATGTATATAGCCTACAGGAAAGCCTAAATTTTCAAGTAATACCAGTCAGAATGACTAAAAGACTGATATAGTCAAATTCTATTCCCCCCATAGCCTAGAGAAACAGCCTGGTTAAGCAGTTGCCCTGATTGCACGCGATCGCCCCCAGGAAGAAATCTCAAACTGGTTCACAGAGAAAATAAGCAGAAAAAAAACACTCCCAATCAGGAGTGTTAGCTTAATTAACGATTCATTTCTGGACTACTCTAAACTACGCAGAGTCCTTATGCATGATGATAGGATTCAGAACTATTGTCTAAACCCACTTCTGAGGCTAAACGAGACAACATCGATTGTTCACGTTTGAGTGCAGT
Source organism: uncultured Lyngbya sp. (assembly GCA_964401105.1). GTDB lineage: Bacteria > Cyanobacteriota > Cyanobacteriia > Cyanobacteriales > Microcoleaceae > JAAURB01. Next base: position 11,677 of record CAYNXM010000004.1, read on the forward strand.
TCGTTCTTGCTCAAGCATCAGCATCCGTGCTTTTTCAGTAACCGCATGAGGAGTTGTCGCTTCGGGTGCAGCAACAGGATGATTAGAATACTTCACCCCTCGGTAAGTCAGATTATGGGTAGGTTGCAAGACTGGGGGCTTTTTCAGGTTATGAAACCGCCAATCTTGACCCCGATATTTACCTGCCTTCTGACCTGCTGCTGTTTCAACTTGAGGAGGATTGTAGTTGTATTCAGTACCACGATAAGTAAGTTTCATGATTTTCGCCTCTATAACTAATGTATCAATTTGTCGGTGGAGGCGCGTTCCTTCGGGATTTGTCCCTACTTCCGTCCTGGGTTGGCCAGTGATAGCTGCTCAATCTTGCCTAACCCACAGGATGAACGTTTTTTATTTCTGTATTCATTGTTACCGTTTTTTCTCAAAATGTCAAGTACTCCTGATAAAATCACTCTATCGGGTGATTCCTCTACCAAGACTTTAGAGGATGCGGGAGAGCCATGTGGATTTATCCCATGGATGAAAAATGACTCGCGGAATTGATTCCGCCTATCCTACATGAATGTGAAGGATAGTGCTATGATTTTA
>CAYNXM010000005.1:0-22636 GCA_964401105.1 uncultured Lyngbya sp.
GCGGGGGATTTAAACCCATTCATCGTAGAGCGCAAAGGAATAAGTAAGTATTTATGTTCGTGCCTAATAACTATTCACCTCGATCTTCTTCCTTCTTCGGCTCTTCCAACTTCGGCCCTTCCTTCTCGCTGTGCGAGTTAAATAATTTGCGCTTCTCAGGATCTTGTTTCTCCTAAGGGCTGTATTTTGCCCAGAGGTAAACGTACTTTTTTCTTGATAATATTCTCCTGACTTGAGAACCACTTAATTGAATTCCTGTGACTTTTTCGAGATATGTTGCCAACCTGGCAGATGTCCACCTGCCAAATTCATATCCATATTCTACTGGGTCTTTTTCGACTATTTCCAATAACAACTCCTCATATTCTTTAGTGGCTTTACGAAAATTACCTTCTCTTCTCCCATCTAAAAAACTTTCTAAATTGTCGGGGTCACCGTGTACAGCCCAGTAAGCCACTGTTGTATATGCAATATTTAAAAAATCACTAATTTCTTGATAAGTTTTTCCATCATTCATCAATAATAAAATTAAAACTTTCTCTCTCACATCTCTGATTATCATGCTCTTTTAGTATTTTAAGGAGCTTTTCTCTCTGCTCTCCGGAAAGATGGTTTTTGGCTGGCATAGGAAGAGGCGATCACACGCATTACTGATTTTTGTATTATACGATCAAGCTGCTACGCAGCTTACTCCAGTTTCGTGAGTGAAGGCACTGACTGTTGTGATGAAATTTTGGTAGGAACTATTGCCATGATTGACAGTACTTTTGATGCTTTTACCGTCTCCAGCCACCCAGGTGAGGCTAATTGGTTGAAGAAATTGTTGACTCCATTGATTAAACAGCCTCACAAATGGCTCAAACTCCACTGCTTGTAGCACTCTACGAAAAGTTGAAATTGATGGAATTCTCGTGGTTTTTGGTAATTCTAACAACTCGCAGATCATCAGCCAATGTTGTTGACTGAAATCAGCTAGGGGACGATATCCTCTGTATCGACATAAAGTCCCTAACAGAACTAACATCATTACCAGCTATAGAGAGTGTCTTTTTCCTTTACCTTTTCGATAGTCTGGGATTTGTTGGAGTTGCTCAACTAGATTGAATCTTTGACTCATCGGATAATCAATTATACACCTATTCCTATTTTCATTTTTCTCTTGTTAAATGAAACCACCCTGCCCCGCGCGTGACTCCGGGGGAGTAGTCAACTGTAGCTTAATTCTTCTCAATTCAGAATTTGAACCGTCTGGCTTTACAATAATAAAGAACAATCACTCACGGTTTGGGAGGGCACTCAATGCCACCACGTTGGCCAAGAAAACCGGATCGCCAAGATCCAGACTATCGTCGCCTGGAAGATCGAATCAATTTTGCGGTTCATGTGGCGCTATTTGCAGCCTGTAATTCTGGTGTTTGGTTTTTTCATAATTTTCAACAGGCTGACTGGCCCTGGATTAATTGGTTTAGTGGCATCTGGATGACGATATTATTTCTGCATGGTGTTTATATTTTTGCGATTGCAGATTACTCTCCAACTCCATCTAAAAAGTCAAGTTCATAACACAAAGAAATGCAACCGCTAGTTATGATTGTTTGACTGGAATCTCAATGGTCAACTCAGTTCCCTGTCCCAAAACAGAATTAGAAATGAGTTGCCCTCGATGTTTCTCGACCACAACTTGATAACTAATCCCTAATCCGAGTCCAGTCGCCTGACCGACAGGTTTAGTAGTAAAAAACGGATCAAAAATATGAGGTAATATCTCTTTTTTGATGCCACAACCATTATCCGCAATTGTGATTCTAACTTGTTGAGAATTAACTGATTCTGTGCGAATATCAACTTGAGGAGTGTTAGTCTGAACTGGAAACTGATCTAGACTTTGATGCTTTTTCCACCTTTCTTCTAAGACATCAATGGCATTATTAAGAATATGCATAAACACTTGATTGAGTTGTCCAGGATAGCAAGTCACTCGCGGAAGCTGTTGATATTCTTTAACCACTTCAATTGTGAAGCCATTGTTTTCAGCATTAAGACGGTGCTGAACCAACATTAAACTACTATCAATTCCTTCATGGATATCGACATCCTTTAGTTCAGATTCATCTAAACGGGAAAACGTTCTTAAAGACTGGACAATTTTCTGCACCCGTCCTGTTCCTTTCTGCATCGAAGCTAACAACTTGGGTAAATCTTCTTGCAAAAAATTAAAGTCTATTGTCTCTAACTCTAATTGAATTTCTTCAGGAGAATTAGGATAGTATTTTTGATAGAGTTGAACTAAGCTGAGTAAATCTTGAACATTCTCAGATGTACAGTTAATATTACCCTGAATAAAATTAATAGGATTATTAATTTCATGAGCGATTCCGGCTACAAGTTTCCCTAAAGCAAACATTTTTTCACTCTGTACTAATTGAGTTTGAGTTTGCTTTAACTGTTTCAGGGCTTGTTCTAATTCTTGCGTTTTTTTCTCTAGCTTAAATTTAGATAGTTTTAATTTTTCATTTTTTCTTTTTAATTGTTGCAAATACAGAAGACGACTAATGATAAGTAAAGCAAAAATCAGACTAACTCCTTGAAATATCTGTAAAATTAAAGCTTTATGTTTTGCCTGATTTTCTAATTCAACTGTGAGTTGATTCATCACATCTAATAAATTCAGCTTTTCTCGGGTTGCATAGGCGATCGCTGTTGTTAAAATCTCAGTTGAAATCCGATCATTAATAATCGGTTGAAGTGCTTGTCGATAGGAAAACCAAATAGCCCTTGCTTCCTGAACAAGCTGTTGAGCTTGTTTTGAATCAACAGGTTTTAAAAATACAGGTTCTTGATTGGCACTTATTACCATTTTTCCTGACGTAAAACCTTCTAATGTTTGATCAAATAACTGATATGTTAACGAGAGTTCATTTTGAGAATTTGTTATTTCTTCTCCTTTTATATAGTTATTTTCAAGGATCAATAAGGCTTTAACCATTCGTTGAGATAACATTCGCTGGCGACCCGCTAAGTTAATCGCGAGGGAGTCCTGTTTAAGTTGAGATGAAAGGATAAAATTAGGAGCGGATATACACAGATTAGAAAATATAAGTAACCCAATTAATTTCATGGCAATGTAGTTTTTATACTGTTTTTATGAGGGTTTCCATTGAGGACAGAAAGAAGAATATATCTGAGTTATAAAAAACTGTAATATAGTGAGATTAAGTTAAACAAATTTAAAGTTTATTAGCATAAGTCTAACGCTGGAGTTGAAGCCGTTTATCGGTTGCTCGTTAGAGCCGTTATGGTTGTATAAAGAGTACCAATTTGTTGTGTAAAATACTGCTTTGGTGGAAATCAAGATACAATCAAAGCGTTAAAACAACCAACTTGTAAAGATCGGGTCTATAGATAACTAAGAAAAACTTAATAGACAAGATTTAGACAAATTTAATCAAAAGTAGCCAAAATTTTAGAAAGAGATGATAAAATAGAGTCTGCTTGACACAGCCGATTTGCAACGCAATCAGAGACTGATTTTGATTCCTGGAATCTGGATGCGTACATTTAAATTGGCAAGGTTAGATGTTAACAAACTGAGTTAAGAATTATGGCAACAACAGTAGAAATTGAAAAATTAGCCGCTGAAATTGGTGAAAATATTTACATTGATGTGGCTAAATGGCACCTTTATCTCTCTGATGCTCATCTTCATACTTCCCTGGCTCAAGAGCTTTATCCTATGCTTGAGTCCAAGGATTTAAATGAAACTTCTTTAGGAGAAATCTTACAGGGAATTTCTGTGCAACTGGGGGGTGGGAAAACAAGTCTGCCTTTATCTGATTTAATTCCTAATGCCGTTCAAGCTGATTTGATAAAACTGCTAGAAAATTATCAAGATCAAGTCTAAATTAAATAAGCTGGGGAAAGTGACTAAAAAATAGTCATTGTTCAAGATTTGACTACAAGCTGTTTCACAATCCTATTTTTATCATCATCAGCGATTAATATTACCTCCATCAAGTGAACGCTAGTTTGACTCGCTCAAAATGAAAACATGAATAATAGACTCATTAGGATGGGATTCTGCTTAATTTCTTCCCTAGCTTTTCCTCTATTTTGTTCTTTAAAACTAATTAAAAAAAGATAAAAAAATAGGTATTTTATGAATCTAAGTCTAATAAATCCAGGAAGGCGATGGCATAACAGCGAAATCATAAAGTCAAAAAAATTAAATTTAAATAAATATATCTTGATTTCTCCTAAACCCTCACTGATGAATTTTATAGAATGATTTTGCGATCCGCAAATATAACTTGTTAAAGTATCAGTGCTTGAGGAAAGAGAACAGTAATATCTTCTGTAAGCCATACCCAGTTAAACAAAGCATATCGTACGACAAGAGAGTAGAGGCGTATATCGCTACAGAATAATTGTTTTTAAAGGGTGCAAGGATTTGATTCTCCTAGGGCTAGATCCGTTCTACTAAAAGCGTTATATGACGATGGATTGAAAACAGACCCTCAGGAGTACTTTTTTAATTAGGTGAAAAGTGTATGATAGGAATTATAGGTAGACTAATCAGTTTTACTAACATTTGTTAGTCACCGGGAAAAGTAAGATCCTATAAATTAGATCTCTAACTTTGAAGGGGTTAAAATCACAGAAGTTAGTGGACAACATCTAAACCAAATAAACAATTGAGAAACTGTCCAATCTCTCCTGAACCCCTAAGTCCAAAGCTGTAAATTCAACACAGGTAACAACTTCAAGCATTTTTCGCTAACGTAAAGGGGGAACTTCATTTCTCCTGCTTTTCGTCAACACAACGAGGAGAAGAACGCGCTGAGCAATGATGCTGTTCAATTGTCCTCAGCCTTAAATTAAAATTGGATTGTGAGCTGGAAACAATGACGCAAGAGTTTGATATTTCTGTAACCCCAGTGGGAGATGACGAATATTTAGTGCGGACTGAGAAAGTCGCATCGGGTGTTCCTTTAGCTGAAGAACAAGTCAGATGGCCGATAAAGGAATGGCTACAGGCAACCCGTGAGTTGATGAACGATCCGCTTTTAGAAGTGTTGGAGGGCAAAAATCCCCTCGCTAGTCGTCACTCAATCACCTCAACTCAGAACTTAAGTTTAGTCGAATTGGGTCAACAACTGTATCAAGGTCTATTTCAAGGGACGCTGCGAGAGAGTTGGACTTGCGCCCAGGCGATCGCTCAAAATCGTTGTGAGTTACTCCAGTTAAGATTAGGGGTTAAAGGCAAAGAACTATCGAGTTTACCTTGGGAAGTCTTACACGCGGGCGATCGCCCCATTGCAACCGGGACAGAAGTGGTCTTTTCTCGCTATCAACCCAATACCAGCGCCTCGGTTCATATCCATCCCCTAGAGGCTAATCAACCTTTAAAAATTTTAATGGCGATCGCCGCCCCAAACGATCAAGACAGTCTGCAACTCAAAAGAGAAGTCAATCACCTCAAGGAAGAACTGCAACGAGACACCCAACGGATGATGGTGAATCGTTACGAACGGACTCGCCATCCCCCAGAAATTCAACTCACCCTACTAGAACAACCGGATCGAGAACAGTTGACCCAAGCCTTAGAACAAGGACAATATCAAGTCTTTCATTATGCCGGTCATAGTAATTTAGCCACCGCCGGGGGAGAGTTATATTTAGTCAATCGTAAAACGGGTTTAACTGAAATCCTTAGTGGCGAAGACTTAGCCGGGTTACTGGTGAATAATGGGGTGCAAGTTGCTGTCCTCAACTCTTGCCGGGGTGCTTATCGTCATTCTACAACAGCCAACTCAGAGACCAGCGAAATTAATTTAACAGAAATGTTGGTGAAACGCGGAATTCCGGGGGTGTTAGCCATGGCTGAACGCATCCCTGATGAAGTTGCTCTCACCTTAACTCGGTTATTATATCGTAATCTCAATCAAGGCTATCCAGTTGATTTAAGTTTAAGCCGCGCCAGACAGGGGTTAATCTCCGCCTATGGTTCTCGTCAACTCTATTGGGCGTTACCAGTTCTTTACCTACATCGAGAATTTGATGCTCGTTTGACTGCAACTCAACCCTGTTTACCTGAAAGTCAGTTATTGTTATCAAATGACCTATTTCCTGGGCAAGGTGCGACCTTAGAATCGGATGAAGGTTTGGAATTAATTGCTCAATTTAGCGACTGGGAAGACGAAGAACCCTTGTTTCCGGATGATGTCCTCAATGAGATTGGTTATGAAGCAGAAAATCCTTCAATAGAAGAGACAGAAGATACTGGGTTTATTGGGGATGTTTTGAATCAACTCCAACAAAAACCGGCTGAACCACTGCCTCAAGATCAAACGGGAACATTGGAAGATCTTTTACCGATGATTCGGCGTAATTTAACCGCTGAAAGTTCTCCACTTACTGCTTCTGTTTCAAAATTTAAACCTTTGTGGAGTCAAGTTAAATCTCGGGCGCAAAAACCGCCGATTAAATGTATATTAATTAGTAGTTTAATTTTATTCTCCTTCGGCATTTGGCATTCAGCCAATCAAAAAAGTGTATCTGTGACTCCGCCTCATTCTACGGCAACTCAATCCAAAACGTTGGCTGTTGATCTTGAGAGTATTGTCACGGATCAAGTCTCAGATGTTGCCCTAGAACAGTTTCGTCAGGGGAATCTGGAGGCTGGGGTTCAAGCTACCCTTGAATTGCTTAATCGAGGGGCTTGGATGGAAGCTCGTGCTGCCCTTAAAGCGGTACCACTTCAACATCGAAATCAACCGGAAATTAACTTTATTCGAGGTCGATTTATGTGGCAATCGATTGAATATGGGAATACAGAATATAAAATTAGTCAAGTTCGGAATTACTGGGAAAAAGCGGTTCAGCAGCGTCCTGACTCTTTGGAATATCAGAATGCATTAGGATTTGCTTATTATTTGGAAGGTAAGATTGATAAAGCCTACCAAACCTGGTCAAATATTGCTTTTGATGAATCGAATTCTCCCCAAAAAATGGCAGCGATACGAACAAGTTCACGCGACCCGATCGCCTCAGAACAAGAAGCTCTTAATACTTATGCTGGCTTAGGATTAGTTTTGATGAAATCGGCTCAGAATTTATCGGCTGAGGAACAAATTCAACGGTTAAGTAAAGCGATTAAGTTTAGAGAAAAAGTGATGGCAGAAGGAGCAGAATTATTTAAGCCCAGAACTTTAGCACAAAATTGGTTATGGTCTAATCAATTAGTTCGAGATTGGCAAATGTTATTAAAAACAGAAGATCGCCAAGGATAAAGTGCTAAGTTTTTTAAGTGGGTATCTTGTAACAGAGGTGAACTATAGCAAATACAGAGGAGGAGATGGTTAATGTATTTTTCTATCTCCTATTTAACTAAGCTGCTGAATCGTTTTGACTATTAGTTAGAATAAATAAAAACTCGTACAGCAGAAATTGACCAGGCAATAATAATAATACTATAAATAGCTATTTTAATGGTTTGGTCAGAGGGCAACGGATTAAAACAACGACTCAAAATACTTTTGATAAATTGACCTTGTTGTTGTTTTTTTTCTGGAGGGATTTCCTGTAATGCATTTTCTAGATTGGTTAAAATACAGGTTCCTTGATTCAATTGCCATTGCAAAACCATTAAAGGAATTAAAACTAAATGAATTTTACAAAATAGTAAGTTAGGAGAAAATTGTCCTAAAATAATAAAAATTAGAAAGGTAAGATGTAGTGATTTTAGGATGTTAATTAAGATCAGTTTATAAAACATTCATAAATATTAGTCACTAATTAACCCAATATAATTTTTATTTTAAAAGAAAGTAGAGTAAAAATCAAGGACTCCAAGAGCTTAAATAATGTAGAAGATATCTTTCTGGTAGAAAAGAATATTTAACGATGAGGGTTTATGGTCGTTGTGGTAATTTCCATCAAACCCTCTCCCTAAAGCGTTTGACAACTTTTTTCCGGTTTGAGTTTAGTATGAGTGTAAATTATCACCGGGTTCAATCACTATAACAGCAGGATCTTGTTCAAGATCCTCCAATACTTTAAAAGGGATATTTGCAGTAAAGATAAATGGAGTAATCTGGGTACGAACTTCAACTCCCGAAGGGATATATGCCTTCTGAGAAACCTTGACTGTTGCCACCAAAGGTGATTCTTGATCTAGGTTTCTCAGGCTTTCTCCACTGAACCTCAACTTTGAAGATTTGGGTGCAACGTATTCAACCCGATACTTTGAAGTGTTATCCTGCTGCTCTGAAGACATGGCGTATTTAGCGGGAGGTAGTTCAAGCTATGATGATGTAATTATAGCTTTATACTCTGCTTTGATCGGCTTACTCCAACTTTAGATCCCGTAAATGCTGTAGCGATGCACTTGCGTCTACTCGCCCCATGCCATAGCGCTGATTCCAGGTCATACTCCCTAGATTATTGCGGGCTGTCTTGGCTAAGATATCACGAATTTGTTCAATACTCAGCTCCAGATTCAGGCTGCGGGCTTCAGCGAGTAACAGGGCTATCACTCCAGTCACAGCAGGAGCAGCCATACTGGTGCCGGACATCCGGGTACTACCGACTTCCGTTGATGAATTGGCAGCCCAAATATTATGTCCCGGTGCGCTAATTTCAGGTTTTTCACGTCCATCTCGGGTTGGCCCTGCACTAGAAAACCAGGATAAGGGTTGTCCAGAAGTATTGGCATCGTATGAACCCACAACAATGCTACGCTGTCCACAGGAAATAGAGCCAAGAGTGAGGGAATTGTCATGGGGAGGAGCAAAGCTAGACTGTCCAGCATCATCTCTTTCTATCCAGGCATGAAATTGACCATTATTGATCTCTACACCATGTAAACGGATTTTGAGTTGGGAGGGTAAACTGGCAGACATCGCCCTCATATTCATGAAAATACCGATTGTATTGTCACCATTATTAGGATCTGCTTGACGATGAGCAACGAAAAACAAGAGCTCATTTGCGGGGCTAAAAATCTCAGCATTTGCCCCTAAGTCTAATGTGCCGATACTTTGATCGTCTTGATCGATTAACTCTAATTGGAATTTGTCCTCTCGACTATACCAAATTTCCATTTCGTTATGGGTCAAATCAAACTGTCCCATTTGCCAGACTAAATCAACAAAATTCCCCGTTGTTACGGTGCCACTGGCATGAATTCCATCATCGTAAGCATTGCTGGCAGCAATGACGACTGCACGGTTGGGTTGGTCTGCAATAATCGCATCAATGCCTTGCTCAACTAAGTTACTACCGTCATGAGGTCCACCATTGGTTCCCAGACTGATATTAATCACACAAGGACGATTTCCGGCTTGCTCAAAAATAAATTGAATCGCTTCTAAAAGTTGTACTGACCCGCCAAAGTTAGAACCGACCACATCAGAACCTTCCCAAGGGACATCACTGCCACTGACTTGAACAAAAACTATCTCTGCGTTGGGCGCAACGCCTGGAATGCGGTTACCACTGCCATTGCCACAAGCAATATCCATCACATGGGTTCCATGACTTGAACGGCCTGGATGGTGACCTAAGCTGCTATAGGGTTCAACTGAGCGTAGCGCCGCATTAATTTCAGTTTGAGTATAAACTTGACCATACCCCAAATGGCTAGAAGCTCCGGGTTCGGCGGTCTGATCCCACAGCGCTAAGATGCGCGTGCTACCATCGGGATGACGAAAGTTACGATGGACAAAATCACATCCATAATCAATGATGCCGACGACCACCCCTTTTCCCTGTTGACCTTGAGTCAGTGGGGGTAGTAAGTCAGCCCGAGCCTTAATTTCTTCGATGGTTGATTTGAGGGTCGGTTTCAGCAGCTGAGCCGCTTTGATGCTTTGAACGTAGGGCAGTTGTCGCAGGACTTGTATCCGACTCAGGGGAACTCTGGCAGTCACAATATGAGCACCATCCGGAGTCGTTCCTAAATTTGCTCCGGCAAAGACTTCGCTACGGTTTGACCAGCTTGTCAGATCAGAAACTTTGGCAATAATTGCGATTTCTCCTCTGGCTGTGGAGGCTGTCGCTGGAGGTACTATCCCTCTTGCTCTACGAGCCAAATCCAGTTGTATTCTTGGATCAATGTGATTAAAAATTTCTCGCTGTTCTAGGCGCATATTTTTCTCCTTAACGACTTGGTGGTGGCGTTTTGTGCTTCAACTGCAAAAGATTGAGTTCCACTCTTCTGAGAGAGGTAGATGAGCGACCACCGCAATACTGACAGACCTGTTAATGACTAACGTCTGCAATCGTCAGAAATAGGAATTGAGGGATTTTTGATCGATGCAGTATCAATGCCTGCAACTGCTTTTGTTAAATCCCAGCAAGCCCTTTTTGACTACTATTTGTTTTCAACCAAGACACGACTTAATTATTTTTTTCTATCCTTTTCGGTTGACTTGAGCTAAATTCCGGATCAGTTTAGTTAAATCTCAAGTTAATAATGCTCACCCTAGTTGGCTACCCTATTCTACGAGCGGATAGTCAAAATTTTATCCAGTTCCTAATAGATTAGATGATTTTTATCAATCTATGTATATTATATCTCTAGATGATCATTTTCAATCCGTTCAATACTGATAGTACATCTTTCTATAAATAGTTAAACAGTTTGTAATATTACAAGTCTTGATTAAGATTCCTGAGATACCACTAATGTTGAGGAAGTCGCCCGTCCAAATTCTTCGGGTGCATATTGTAGCTCAGCCTTTGTACCGGGCCAGAGAAACTCACCGGGGGTAACAGAACGCACGAGATAATGGAGTTGATAAACTCCCGGTTCTAAAGTATCTGCATAAGCAAAAATCCGGTCTTTATAAATGGTTTGATAGTCAATTTGCCAACTATCTGTTTGTGCTTGCACCGCTTGATTACTAATTTTAAAACTTGTATCAACCGCTTCCATTCCAGCCGGTAAGGGGTCTACAATCATCACATGATTGACTCGATGATCGACAATCAGTTCTAAGCCAATATCAAAGACTTGTCCGGGTAAGACTTTGAAGGGGGTTTCTTGAGTAGACAGACCCATATTTTCTAAGACTTGATTATCATTGGCAAGCCGAACTTTTCGATCCACTCGTAACCCATTAAATCGTCCCGGTTGATTGCCAGCTAAACGATAATTGAAGGCAACCAGATAATTGAGCTTTTCATTTGCGGAAGGGGTAATGACTAAGTTATTTTTTCCAGGTGGTAATTCTTTCAAGGGAAGTGTTAAGTTCCAGCTTGTATTGTCAGTACTATTTAACTGAGATGAACTTAGTTTTTTTGTTCCTAATTGAACTTCTACAGATAGATTTTCGGGAATTGATTCAGTTTCTGAATAAGCGACTAATGCAGTTAAAGCAGCGGCATTATCATACCGATTATTCCAGATTCCATTTTGCCGTAAATCGAGTAAACTTTGTAGTAATTTATCGATTAATTCGGGTTGACGGTTTTGAGCTATGATTAATTGTAATGCTTCTGCTTGGGCAACGGTTGCTGAACTCATCCATTGATCTTCTGGAGAAAGATTAATAGTTGCGGTGCGTCCGGTTTGATAAATGACTTCTTCTAATTCAGTTAGTAATATCTCTAATTCTGATTGCCATTGGGGGAATTTTGTCAAGTATCGGGCTAGTTTAATTTGAGTGACTAAATCAAATTCTTTGCGTAAGCCATAAATATCAGAAATAAATTCATTTCGAGGTTCTTGCCAATTTGCTAATGCCATTAATACATTTAACCGCAAACGGTTTTTACACACCAAACTGACACATAAATTGTCTTTTCCAGGATTTGCTAAAGTTTGCTGTAAATAGGTTTGCAGAGAATTAATTAATGCTGTCGGAACTTCTATTCCGGCAACATCTGCCTTAAATAAAGTTTCGGCAGTATAAACAGAGAGAAACGGATGAGAGATTGCTTGTCCTGGATAAGCACTCATTCCCCCATCTTCTGCTTGTAATTGAGTGATTTTTTCAATCGCTTCAGAGGCTTTTTGATCTAGATTTAATTCAGGGAACGCTTGATTATATTTTTCGCCTAATTGTTTCAAATTGGCTGCAATCATCAATTGATTGACATTCGGTTCTAAAAACGGGGTTTCTGTTTGACGAAAGATGACTTTTGCTGGGGCAGTAATTTGTGGAATTAGAGTACTGGAAACAGAAATATCTAAACTCCCTATTTCCCGCATCATATTTCGGCTAACATTAATTGGAATAATTGTTTTTTCAGTAATTGCCCCTGTTTCAACAGCTTGTTCTGTAACCGTATAAGGCTTTACCTCTAACGGGACTTCAAACGCATCAGATTGATTATTAAATTCAGTGGTAAACCTAACTTGAGTCATTCCCGCTTCTTGCACAACCATAGGAAATTGATAAGCTTCCGTTCCGGGTTGTAGTCTTCTCTTAATAGTTTGACTCGTTTGATTAGCGGCTGAGAATTTTATCCCGCCTTTTAACTCCCCAGTAATATCCACTGTCCCTGTATTTCCAGTGGTATTTGTAACAGCAACTCCCCCTAAAATCTTATCTCCGGGGCGAGAAAATTGCGGCAATATTGGGTTAGACAGTAATGTCTGAGTGGTGATAAAGGTAGACTCATTTGAACCAAAGTGTAGGTTACCATCCGTTGCCACAACCATGACGCGCCACGTGGTTAAATCATCGGTCAGATTAAATTTAATTGTGGCTTTTCCTTGATTATCTGTAACGACCGAACTATTGTAATAGGCTAAAGGTTGAAAGTCTTTCCGCAGTCGAGGACTAGCAATACTAGAAGATAATCCCCCCCCATAACCCCAGCCTTTTGCTTCTGCAAAACTTGCTGATTCTGCTAATTCTACATCCGGACGATTATCACTAAACCGAGTTGAAATAGGCTGATATGCATACACAGTTTCTAATAAATTTGGCGGACGATAATTATTGAGTTGCAAAATAGCATCATTCACCACCATCACCGTGAGTTGTCCGCGAGTCGGTTGATTTTCACTATCTTTTAATTCAAGTTCTAAGGTTTGTTCTGCACCTGGCTTTAATTCCGTTTGATTCGAGGTAATATTTACTTGTAAAGACTGAGTTTCTAAGTCTGTTTCAAAAGCAGCAAAGCCAATTTTTGTTAACTGGTCAACACTACCCGGTTCGACTTCAGATAACGGTGTTCCTGTACGAACTAACACCGCTTCTACTGCTGCATTCGGTAACATTTCTGGTGTGACAGTAAACTGAATTTGTGGCGCACCCCCTGTAACCGTTGTTTGCATTTCATACAAAGGTTTATCCCGAATGACTGCAAAATAAAGTTCTCCTGCATCAAAGGTCGATTGTATTAATGCAGTGGCAGTTTCTCCGGGCTGATATTTATCTTTATCGAGTTTAATTTCTAAGCGATTTTCGTCTAAGCTTCTCCAAGTCACCGCAGAATTTCCAGTCACCCAAATTTGAATATCAGTTGCGGTTGTTGCATCTGGACTGTTACCAAAATTAGCCCGAATACGATAAGAACCTGATTCAGGAGGCGTTAAATTAACCGTTTTTGCTGCTTTCTCAGATTTAACTGTTGTTTCTGCAACAGTTTCATATTCAATTTGATTTTTTGCGGTTCTTCCCCCTTCTACAACGCGAGTCACACTACTATAATTCATCTTTTGTAATTCCAGACGAACTGCTACGTTATCCAGTATTTTTCCATTGGGATCTGTGACAATTAGTTCCACTGGAAACTCCCGATTTGCTTCCGCGACAAACGGACTTTTCAAACCAATTAAACGGTTACTGGGCAAAGCAGTCACAGTTTGAGAATTGGAAACGGCTAAATTAGAAACATCGGAGACTTCTACATCAATCCGATATGCCATTGGATAAGGTAAATCCTTGGCAATCTTAACGGTTTGACTGTCTTTTCCTTGATCATTTAAAACTAGATTTTTCTGCCAAACATCACTAGAAAGGGTCGGCTGTTCTTCCGGCCAAAACCATTGTTGTCCAAAGGAATATTCTTGCCAATCTTCCGGGATAAATGTTGTCGGTGTTCGGGTTACATAATACTGTACTTTTCCACCGACGACTGGAGAACCAAATAAATAATCACTCTCAGTATTTGCAGTTAACGTTTCTCCTGCTAAAGCAATATTTTTATCAACATTAACGTCTACCTTAAAGTTAGGCGGCTTAAATTCAGCCACTCGGAAATTACCATAAATTTCAACACCTGTTTCTCCCTTTGCTTCGACAGTATAATCTCCTAATGCTATATCAGAGTCGAGGGCAGATTCTATAGAAAATGTACCAAATTCATTCGTTGCATAAGTGCCTAAATCTTGTTTTTCTCCATCTGGCTGAATTAACGTAACCTGATAATCTACTTGAGAATCTTGTTTCAATTCTCCATTTTCTAAATAATACGCTGCACCTGTAACAGCAATTTTTTCTCCCGGTTGATAAAGCTGACGATCTGAAAAAATAACACCTCGAGATTGAGGTTCATTATTCTCCCATTCCGGATAAATGCCATAACCATAAGCACCACTATAAGCATAACTGCGAGTAAATGCCCAATCTAGATTCTCTTTAGCAATCACTAATAATTCTGGGGGTTCAGAGAAGCGTTCGCGCAGCGTGCCGTTAGGCGTATCGCCATTCATACATTGCTGTAATTCTTCCCCATTTAACTGTAAAATTCCCGCTTCATTTGTAATGCCTGTGGCACAAGCTTTAGGAGTAGGAAAGGTTTCCGCATCTAGTTGAGACTGATAAATTTCAATCGTGGCTCCAGCCGCCACAGACCCATCTTCTAAATGATGAACTCGAATAAACCCTGACTCTGGAAACCATTGGGCAAATACCCCTAAATTCGTCAGTTGAACTAATCCATAAAATTCGGGTTCATTCCATTTCTTCTGTCCCTTTTGAATATAAGAATTTGTTCTTGCTTGCACGCCATAAGCCAATAATCCTGTTTCTTTTCCTAATCTTTTGGGCAAATTGACAGAATTGGTAACGACTTGATTATCTGACTCTTCAACTCGATAAGAACTCCAAGTTTTTTGAGAGAGTAATAAATTTTTTCGCCCTTTTCTGGGATAAGCGGTATCTGTGTAAACTAAATCAGTGGGTCTAACTCTTCTATAGGCAGCTTTGTATCGATTTCGAGGTAAATTAACCGTTGAAATATTCAGTTGTAACGGGTTATTAGCCGGGAAAATATTCAGTCCATCTGGAACTCGAATATCAGCCGCTAAATCTCCTGTTTGATAATCCACTGTAATCGGATTTTCTAAGGTTTGACCAAATTGATCTTCTAAGCCTTGATCAATTGTAATTTTGTATTCTGTTTGCGGCAATAATGCCCAAGGATTAATCCCAATGATATTTGATCCTTCATAAGCTTGAATCAGACGAGGCACATCTTCTGGTACTGGACTAATCGTAATATGATTAATCGCAGATTCAGCCACTATTCCATGGTTAAACTTAAGCTGAGGACTGCCATTTTTAAACCGTCCATAAGTTCCCCCAGCATTCGGTTGACCATAAGATTCTACCCCTTCAAATTGCAGCGGTTCATAAGTATGAACTTGTGTCGCAACCACAAATTGACTGTCTAAATTTCCCTGAATTGGACGCACTCCCGGCGCAATTTCTAGGGTATAAATTGAAGATTTTGCTAGACTTTCGCTCGGTGATATTGTATAATGCCAATTATGATAAGCTGGATTGAACTGTGCCTGGGGTGATAAATCCTCCGGATTAAACTCATTTTTACTCAGCGCCACCTTCACCGGAATCGTCTGATTTTCCCCTTCTAAAGCCAGTTTGACGTGTTCCCGTAACGATCTTAAATCCAACTGCACATTAGAACGAAACGATAACTGCGGCATTAACCCCACTGGATTTTCAACGCTGCCTGCACGTTTTTCTGTACCCGGTAAATCAGAGAATTGAATGGACTCTGTGCGGAATGTCCAGGCTAAATCCTGTTCCAGGCGATGATCGTTTAAATCTGCTAAACCCTGCTTTAACCTCACCTGTACCCGCGTAGACAAAGGCAGAGCTTGATCCGCCTGAAACCCCACCATCCGTGGCGTGAGAAAGCGAAAATGTCCCGGAAGATTGGGAGTCATTTCAAACTGATTGAGCAGTTGACGCTGACGAGGAGAATCAAGCTGTTCAACCGGAATTAAGGGGTATTTAAACCGAATACGAACTTGACTTGAACTGGAGGCTTCTCCCGTTGGACTAATTTCCTCAATCCAGTCCGGTAACTGTGGCAAAGGCAGAGAAGACACCGCCGTTAAGGGTTGTGATTCGGGGGCTAAACTCCAAATCCGACATCCTACTAACGTTAGGATAAATAGGATTATCGGTAGAAATCGCTTCCAAAATTGGCGGCGTTGCATTCGATTTCTCATCTCTACTCTTTGTCACAGTTCTTCTATCTTAACCTGCTTATTTTGACGTTGAGTGATTAGTAATGGGTTCCAATTTTGCGATAATGAACCGCTGTTACCCCCTCACGACTCAATACCTGTCCCTGTTTGACCACCGCATAAACAATCCAATGATCGCCGCATTCCATCCGCTGCTGCACTTCACATTCCAGGTAAGCCAAACCATCTTTTAAGATCATGCAGCCGTTTGAAGCCTCTTCTGTATTCAATTCAGCAAAGCGATCTTCTCCGGGTTGATAACGCTTCATAAAATGCTTTCGCAGTTGCTGCCCTTCTTCTAATATATTCAGAACAAATTGATCCCCCTGGTGAGTTAAAGATTCTAATGCCCGATCTTTTGCCACCGCAACCGTTAAACCCGGAGGATTAAATGTTGCCTGAGACACCCAAGAAGCCAACATAGCGCTCGTCACATCCCCTCGCCGACAAGACATCACACATAAAGATCCCACCAAACGCCCGACAGCTTGAGCAGTACGATCTGCGCCGCTTGCAGTCACAGAAGTTCGAGCTGTTCTGCGTTTTTGAGTTCGCTTCAATGATTGAGCAAAATCAATCGCTGCTTCTTCGCAAGTTTGAATGGTTACATCCGTGGGTTTAAACTTCACCCGAATCGGATCAAATCCCAATTTAAAACCCGCATCTTTTAACTTATTTTCTAAATAATCAATCGCCTCTCCACTCCAACCAAAAGAACCAAAAACCCCGGCTAATTTATTCGTGGAAGCCGTATTTAAAACAATCCCGAGTGCTGTTTGAATTTGTGTAGGGGCATGACCTCCCAAGGTCGGAGAACCAATAATAAAGCCATCACATTTTTCAATTGCTGCTTGAATTTCAGTTGATTGAGCGTACTCACAATTAATCGATTCTACCGCTACTCCCGACTTGGTTAAACCTTTGGCGATCGCGCTGGCTATCGTGGCAGTATTACCATAAGCAGAGGCATATAATAGGACTACTTGTAAGTCTTGAGACTTTTGTTTTTCACTCCATTGACGATATAATTGAGTCAGTTCAGTTTTACCATATCGCACCAAAGGCCCGTGACCCGTTGCATAATATTTAATAGTAGAAAGGTCGGCAATTTTATCTAAAATTGTCAGCACTTGTTTGGGTTGGGCAGCATACAAACTATCAAAATAAAACCGACGATCTTCACGATAAATTTCCCAGCCTTCGTCAAAAACTTGATCGCCACAAACGTGCGCCCCAAATAACTTATCACTAAACAGAATTTGGCTGGCTGGATCGTAAGTTAATAGCCCATCAGGCCAGCGAGGGGTTGGGGCTAAAAGAAATTGTAATTGATGCTCAGCTCCTAAATCTAAAGTTTCTTCACCTTTAATTACTTTGACATTAATTGTTTCTTCTGCTTCACTAAAATAGGATTTTAATGCTAAAGCCGCCGGATTAGAACAGACAAATGTCACATCAGGCGCTAATGCCAATAATGCTTTTAATGTCACGCCACGATTGGCGTTAAAATGTCCTAAAATAATATAATCTAACTGATTCCAATTCAACCGCATTTGCAACGATTCAATATAGTTTGCGGTGAAGGATTCTCCCGGTGGATCAATTAACACTGTTTTGTCGGCTTGAATCAGATAACTATTCGCCGTTGTTCCCCGTTGCAGAGAATATTCAACTTCAAACTTTAGCCGATCCCAAGTTCGCGATCGCAATACTTTTGTATCGGGTGCAATTAATAACGTTTGAACGTCACGAGGTTTTGAATTAGACATGATTTAAAAAAATAAAAAACAACAGTAGCAAATCCTAATCTAAAATCGCATCAAATAAAAACTGAGTAATTGAGCGACGTGGAATATCATGCCAATACTTGGTATCGACCATATCAAATTCCGCTCCCACTAGGGTTAAACTATCATCTAAACCCGTTAAAAATTGTCGGGTCGTTGCATCATTACCCACTTGAATAAAGGTGATACCCAATTCTTCATTCTTTTCCATCATTGTTGTGGCTTTAACAATCAGGTTTTGCAGTTCCCCAATCCCATCAATACCATGTTGATCTAAAACAACAATAATAATTTCTCCTTTAGGTTGGGTTTCTCCTGCTGCTTTCCGTTGAAAATAGTGGCTGAACGCATCAGCGATGGCTTCTACTAAATTAATATCCGTTTGAATAATGGTATTTGTACTATTATTCGTTTGTAATAATTGAGCCAATTGGGCAACGTTTGTCTGCTCATATTTCTTTAGAAAACTTGATGCTTCATAGAGTGTTAAGCCATTGGAGGAGAATTCTTGACATTTTTTAGCTAAATCAATCAAAGAAGCCTGGGCTTCGACCCATTCTTGATACCAAGGATGTTCTTCCGAACGACTTGCTAAACTTCGAGCAATAATAATAGTATAATCCCGATTTTTTAAGAGATCATCATCTAACATAAAATAAGCCAATTAGGGTTGCAAATAGTGGAAAGATGGGGGAGGCAAGGGAGAGTTTGAAGTTAGGAGTTTGAAGTTAGGAGTTTGAAGTTAGAAGCTATATTCCCCTGACCCTGATAATGACTCTGACTCATTACTCCCATACAGATGTTGCATGGGTACAGACGTTGCATGCAACGTCTCTACTTACTCTCTGTTGCCTACACCCTACTCCCTACAGCCTATCTTAATAGTGATTCCCTACTTTACGATGATGGACAGCAGGTAAAGCATCCGGATCGCTAACTCGTCCATTATCAACAGTAGCGTAGATAATCCAATGATCGCTCAGTTCCATCCGACTGGCGACGGTACACTCTAGATAAGCCACCGCATCTGTTAAAATTGGGCTGCTATTGTTTGCAGTTTGGGTATCCACTCCTGCAAAGCGATCCGCCCCTGGGGCAAAGCGTTGTAAGAAGTGCTTCATTAACTTTTGATAGTTGTCTTCAGCCAAGACATTCAACACAAAGCGGTCATCGACTTGCATCAAGGCTTCAATTGCCCGGTCTTTAGCCACGGCAATACTGAGTCCCAAGGGTTCAAAACTGGCTTGAGAAATCCAAGAAGCTAACATCGCACTATTGACTTCACCTTTAGCCGCCGTGATAATATAGAGTCCACCGCTAAGCCGTCCTAACGCTTTATCTAAATCATTATCAAGGGACTTCATCTGCTTAACATTTTTAGCCAAAGTTAAGCGCTGTCCTAAATCTGTTCCGGCTTCTTCACACAGTTTATAAGTGCTATCAGTGGGAGTTTCCTTAATTAAAATAGAGGGAAAAATCTGTTTTAATCCGCCATCATTTAACTTGGTTTGCAAAGGATAAACCGATAAATCATTACCGCCACCCGACTCATATAACCCAAAGAGTTGTTTTTTGTTAGCCGATGCCAAAATAGTACTAATGGCTTCTTCTGCGGTTTGAGACCCTTGATCGGAAATGGGAGGGGCACCAATCACAATTCCTTTTGCCATCTCTACCAATTCTCGCACTTCTTGGGAATCAGCCGATCGCAAATCCATCATTTCTACCGCCACACCCGTTTTGGTAATCCCGTGGGCAATAGCTTGAGATAGGCGATCGCTATAACCGTAATCAGAATAGTAAAATACAGCTACAGTAGTTTCCGCTTTCGTCTGGGCTTGACTCCAGTCCTGATAACGTCCTACCAATTCCACCACATTATGGCGTAGGATTGGCCCGTGTCCGGTGGCAATGGTTTCGACTTCCCCCAGTTTATCCATGCGTTTAATCGCATTGAGGACAGAACGGGCATTAGGCGCCATTAAACATTCATAATAGAAACGATAATCGGCCTCAATATCGGCTAAATTCTGATCGTAGGTGTGATCTGAACAGTAATGCATGCCAAAGGCATCACAGGTAAACAGGGTTTGGGTGGCGCGGTCATAAGTGAAAATGGTATCAGGCCAATGTAAGTTAGGGGCGCTAACAAAGTCCAACAGATGACCATTACCCAAATCTAAGGTTTCCCCACTTTTGACCATCAGCCGTTCATAAGGGGTATGCACTAGGTTATCGAGGAATTGTAGCGCAACTTTTGCCCCAACAACAGTAATGTGGGGGGCTAATTCCAGGACATCTTTCACCAGTCCACTATGATCCGGTTCAGTATGGCTGATAATTAAATAATCTAGGTCTTTGAGATCGATTTGCTGTTGCAGGGTATCGAGATACTGTTGGCGGAATTTAGCATGGGAGGTATCCACCAAAGCTGTTTTTTCGCCTCGGATAATAAAAGAGTTGTAAGTTGTACCATTTTGTAAACCAAACTCAATATCAAAGCGACTGCGATCCCAATCTAACGACCGAATGGTAGTGGTTTGAGGGGCAATCTCCTCGACTGCGATAGTTAAGCGATTAGATGTAACGTTATCTTTTAGGGCTACCACGTCAAATATCCTTTAAGTAACTCGTTATGACTTTATGTTAGATCTATTGTTACACGAAAAATTTAGGACACTCTATTGAAAAACCTATATCTCACTTAAGATTGATAAAAGTATCCTCAACAGTTGACCAATAAAATCTTTGAAAGCTTTATTCTGCTGTCGGTTAGGTTACCCTATCTCGGTTGTGTTGCCTCAACCCAGCCCACATCACGATCTTTATGTTAATCTCAGTTAATCAGGTATACCAGTCATTCCGGGCTTGACTTCAGCATTATGTTTTCCTATCCGGGTTCAATTAATCTCTGAAACCGTTGATCTGCTCTAATTTTATCAAAATCTGAGTCAGTTTTTGCCATTTCAATCAATTTATCATTCAGTTGAATCGCCTTTTGTAGACATTGAATTGCTAGTTCAGTCTGACCTTGTAAGCTATGGGAGCAAGCTTTGTTATACCAAGCAGAATCATTTTCAGGATTAATTGATAGGGCTTTTCCATAGGATTTTATAGCCTCTTCATGGCATTCCAATTTATAGAGTAACAAGCCGCATTTGTACCAGAGAAAATAATATTTTGGGTTAATTTTAATGACTTCTTGGTATGATCTTATTGCTTCTTTGTAGCGTCCCAATTTATCGAGTGCATTGCCTCTGTTATACCATATACAATCATACTCATGATAGATATCAAGTATTTTTTCATATAATTTTATTGCCTCTTTATCACTTCCTACATTGCCGAATACATTGCCTCTTTTGTTCCATGTAAAAATATTATTAAGTTGAATTGCTAAAGCCTTATCCAAAGATTTTATAGCTTGTTTGTAGCGCCCTGTTTTATAGAGTGCATTGCATTTTTTATTCCATAAATCATCATTATAAGGTTGAATTTCTAAAGCCTTATCGAAGGATTTTATTGCTTCTTTGTAATGTCCTAACTCATAGAGTGCATTGCCTCTGTTGTTCCATGCAGAATTATTATAAGGTTGAATTTCTAAAGCCTTATCGAAGGATTTTATTGCTTTATCATGTTCTTCTAAGGTACTGAATAAAACACCTCTAAAATACCATAAATCATCATTATAAGGTTGAATTTCTAAAGTTTTATCGAAGGATTTTATGGCCTCTTCATAGCCTCCTAAACCATCACCTGCAAATCCTTGCAAGTTCCATAAATCATCATTATAAGGTTGATTTTCTAAAGCCTTATCGAAGGATTTTATTGCTTCTTTGTAATGTCCTAACTCATAGAGTACATTACCTCTGTTGTTCCATGCAGAATTATTATTAGGTTGAATTTCTAAAGCCTTATCGAAGGATTTTATTGCTTTTTTATGAAATCCTATTTTATGAAATAAAAGACCTTTTAAATACCAATAATAGTCATTTTCAGCTTGATTTTCTAAAACTTTATCATATAGTGCAACAGCTTCTTCATATTTTTGTGTAGCAGACAGAAGCAATCCTAACTCAAATTGTAATTTTGCTTTGTGATCGACAGACAAATAGTTCTCTGACAATAGTCCTTGAATTTCTAAAAATTTTTCTCGCTGTTCCTCTGGGGTTAAATGTTGATATTTATCAAAATCGCTCTCCTGAATAATTTCAGTTGTTCTTTGTTTCAAAAATTCAGGATCAGTAGGTATATCAAATATATTGGAACGCCAGTCAAAGAAGTCCGGGGCACGATGAATAAAGTAATTTAAAATAAATTTAGGAACCAGAAAAACAAAGCAAATATTGAAATCATCCCGAAACCGTTCTCGCTGTTGATTGAGATGATTTAAAAT
>CAYNXM010000006.1:0-5176 GCA_964401105.1 uncultured Lyngbya sp.
TGGCGCTTGCGCTCGGACGCAAACCGCTTCAAGATTATACAATTGCGCTAGCCGATTGTCTTAAACACATCGGCATGAGTCGAGATTTTTTTCATCTTTGTAGCCTGATAACTCTTTTAAAACCGTGTTATCAGTTTCAGAAAGAAGTTTTGATAAATGCCGAGGAAACGCTACCCTATTACGGGATGCTTCACAAAATGCGACAGTACCGTAGAAACTTTAATTTAAAGTTTTTGGGCTGGCAAGAAATAGAATGGTTATACAATCGCTTGTCGGACGCTGACATTAGCTCAACCATTTTTTATGATGACGAATCACACTGGTCTCGTTACGACTGGCAAAGAATGAAACTGATAGTCGAAGCGTTTTGTGACGACCCTTTTTAAGCGTTTACGTGGGTGCATCTACTCTTCAAACACCGACAATAAACCTGATAAAAATGGAAAAACAACGGATAGATATGAACGAGGATTTATCTCTTCATTCGTGGGAAGACGTTCATCCGAACAACGTCAAGCTCGACGTTAGAATGCTAATCCCTTCAGGACACGTAATCCAACGTTCCTGCCTTAAAACGGGGGAGAGCCGTCATCATCATCAGACCCAGCAGCGATACGTTAAATACGACAAAGATTACGTCATCAAAAAACTGGCGAAAGTTGTAGAACCGCTAGGAGGGAAATTGTCTCACGAACACTTCCACGAATTAATGGAAGAAGTGTATTTTAGTATTCAAAACAGATGAAGAAAACGGAATCGAGATACACCTTCGCTTCTCAAACTCCTAAGTTTGGAAACGTACAATTTGACAGTAAAGCGGAGTATAACTGCTTTCTGATGATTAAGAAATACTTCCCTCTTAATCGAATTAAGATTCATCAACCTCTCATAATTAGACCAGAAAACGTCTGGTTCCCTGAGCAAAAATGGAAAATAGACTTCGAGATAACGGGGGTTGATGAGTTAGCAAGTTCAAGCCTGTTCATCGAATACAAAGGAGTTATAGAGGATTCCTTTAAGGAGAGACTTAAGTCTGTAGCCCACAATCGACCCGGCGTTTATCAAGACTTAGTTGTCGTGACTTCTACTCAAAGATTGGTGACGAGAGGATTGCTCTCGGTTACCGTACCTCAATTAGAAAAAGCGTTGGCTAACAAAGATTACCGTAGTTTAGTCGTAAATTGCAAAAAGGAGAGAAATGTTTAGTTACTCAACCCCTAAAGAAGGAAATTACGCCGTTTTAACCCCTAAGTTTGAACAGAATGATGTACGCCAAATTTACTTTAACGGTATTCGTACATCAGAAAATGACACCTATTTTGACGTTTACACTTGTTGCACTAATGCTAAACGAGTAGCTCAGTACAGTGAAACTGACCGTAAATACGCTGACATCGAAGTACCCGCGAATCAGGTAATTCGCATCCGCTTAATTAAAAAAGAGTACGAAGTTTACGGGAAAAAGAAAACCCCAACCGAGTTTGACAAGTTTTTTATTGAGCACATTAAACGACTGTGCAGCGACAAAAACGAAGCACAGGTTTACGGTAGGCTTGATATGTCATCGGCGATGAGTTCTTTTATCGAGCGAGTTAACGCATCTGACGACCTTTCTAAAGTTTCTCATTTTTACAACGAACTTATCGAGGCTAAACCGCTCGACAAGTTACCCGATGAACTGTCAGACTTCAAGATTCCCGAGACTAAATCTTATTCAGGTAAATCGGGTTACGGAGGTAAATCTTACGGTCAGAAAGAGGGGGAGAAGATTGAAGATAAAGTTGCCGCCCTCGAAGGGTTGCTAGATATTTACGGAGAAAATGAGAACTTATGGAATTTAATTACCGTTCAAGCTGGGATGCTTCTTTTTGCAGATAACGACGTTGAAGTTTCTGACAGAATGGTCGAAAAAAAAGCCGTTGAAATTTACCTTGACTTGATTAAAGTCGTCCTAGGTAATTAGAACCTTTCTCTGCTCATAAGGATATCTTAATACAATATTGTATCAGGATATCCTTTTTTCTGTAAAGACAAACATCAAGAAAAATGGACTTAAAGACGATAGACTTTTCTCAAGAAAGAGAAGACTTTTTAACCGATTGGACTGAAGCAATAGAGCCGTCACCCCATCTCTATGACAACGTTTGTAACCTGATTCGATGTGTAACGAAGTTACCGGATGAGGAGGTTCAGCTACCTATTTTAGTTAGCTACATCTTATGTCCTAGCGCGATGGCGACCCAGATGCCGATCACTTTTCTCTGCGGTCAATCGGGGACAGGAAAAAGCCAGGTAGGGGCTTTGGCGGCTAAAATTTATCAGTCTACAGTGTTCGGCGCTACGAGTACATTCACGAGCATTCGTAACGAACTTGATGCAGGAAAATGGGAACAGTCCATAGATGACCCGGAAATTAGCTACGAAAGGAACTACCTACTCGTCTGGGACGACATTGAAGCAGACAGAATCGCTCCCGGCGCAACTAATGACGGAGTATTCAGCCTATTAAAGTCTGGAGTGAATAGAGCAACGAGTACTATCAAAATAGCTTCTTCCGGCGGGGTTAATTTAGAATTTAACACTTTCGGCGGAAAGATTATTAGCAGTATTCACCCGATATGGGATTTTCCGGGACTCGAAGAGTTGAAGCGGAGAGCACTTCCAATATTCTTTAAAAAGATGGATGACGTTGAATATTTTGTAGACATTGAAAGTGTTAACGTTCTTGATTTATATTCCGATAACAAACATTTCTGGTTAACGGACGCGAGACGCGCGGAATATAAACTTGCTAAGAGATATTTTCTCAGCAAAAAATGCAGTCTTAAGCCGTCATTTAAACAGATGTGGTGTGACATCATGGCGACTCTTTACGTTCATTTGTTACAGACGGATTCATCAATAACGCTTCCAAAGATTGAGTTGATTTTTGAAAAATACGTTTCAATTAGAGAGGAGAAAATGAAAGCGACAATGCTCTCGCAAGTATTGCAACTTTATCTACAGGATGCCGAGGAAATGACTAAAAAACAGAACGAAGAATACATCAACAACGGATTTGTAGAACTTGTCTCCGACGAAGTCGAAGTTACGAGTAGCGAAGTCTTCTCTTTTTTAAAACAGAGAGTTAACGACGGTTCAGTCGAAGTCAAGAGAATCGACAACACGGCGCTACACCAACTTATGACGAAAAACGGCTTTATTCAAAAGCCGTCTAAAGCCGGGTTGATATGGTCTAAGCGATTCGGTTAATTAACGTAAAGCATATAACCGTCGTTACCGTTAACCTCCCAGCGGGGGAGCCAGTTCTTCCAACTGTAATACAGTTTTTCCCCGTTCGTATTTTGCGTATATCCTCCAGTTACGAGTCTTACCTCCCCGTTCGGGTCGTGATGGACGGTGTGATGATCGGTATAACCGACGACTACAGACCAGTGACCAAAACCGGAAGGGGCGAGTATGTGACCCTTGTGCAACCAGCCTACCGCTACAGGTTTCCCTAAGTCGATTAAAGTAGTCAGCAACCCTTTATCTCCGTCCTGAAGATAGCTGCCCTTTAGTCCCAGACTTTTTAAAGCGTCCAGATGAGACTGAGGTTCCGTCGTATCTCCGTACTTTTCCCGGATTTTGTTATAGTCGTCATCTGAACTGACAACTCCGTGGTAACCTGCCAACATTGCAACTGAAGAGGAAAAACATTCGCGGTAACCTTCTCCGGATAAATTGTCGAGCTGAGAAAAATACGGAACTCCAGAAATAATCGATATAGTTGATTAAAAATTCAATGTTTTAATACTAACAAAAAAGAGGAGAAATTTCTCCTCTTTCCGTCCCCTAAGTTCGCTACGTCTTATCACAGATGAATCAACTCTATTTTAACTGATAAACGACAGACAAAATCAGTTTCGCTAAAGAGTTTTCCGTGTTGACTCCCGACTCTTTTAACTTCTGTTTAGCTAACTCCAATGAGAGCGGTTGTTTACTGTGTTTAGTAAGAATGTTAATTGTAGTTTGAAAATTAGAACGGCGCTTGTAAACTGTATCGTTAGTAATAGTTGAATGACCCATACTTCTCGCTCTAACTTCCTGAGGAATTCCGTACTGCTCCCCAAGCTGGTTATAAAGATGACGAAATGCGTAAACCTGAGTAACGGGGCATTTCATGCTTATCAGCCTGTTTCTGTGTCCATTGTTAAAACCGCCACAAAGCGCCTTTGAATTCGTCCCTTTTTTCGGCGTGTAGACTGGCAGTCTCACGTCACGAATTCCCAACTTCGCTATTAATTCAGGATTCGCAGAAACGGGCTTACAGACTCTATTTCCCGTTTTAATAGAAGTACCGAAATAGGTGAAGTCACCCAATATAAGCAGCATTTCCTCATTTGTCGGGTCTGCGATCGCTTTGACGATAACTCCGTCCTTAGTGTACGGTTCATTAAGGTTTAAAGCCGCCGCCAATTCTGACGGTCGTAAACCGTACATCCCTACCATGTCGGTTACCCAGAGCCATTTCAACCTAGCCTCACCCTGCCTTCTGTTCTTCATCGTTAAAGCTAAATTGTAAGCCTTATCCCTCCAACCTATGTACTCTTCAAGAGAGATGCTCTGTTTCTCAGCTTTAATCGTCTGTCGGTATTTAATCTTATCCAATTCCTTGAGCAGCGCGTCGGAGTTGTGACAACGTTTAGCTATGTTTTTAAGCACAAAATAAGCGTCTTTATACTTTTTCGTCCCCTGCCTCCAAAAGCCTATGACTTTCTTAAAGTCTGACAATTCAGGCATTTTTTTCGGGTTTGCAAACTTGGAAAATACGACATTGTAATAACTCTCAAAAGAGGCGACATCACTCGGGCAGTCTTTACTGCGAAATCTTTTGGTTTGTTTGTTTAAGCTACTCCAAAATTCGTCTTCTATCTCGTCGAATATCTCCCGGTATGACCTCACGTCAGCTACCGTTTCCACTTTTTTCTCTATTTCACGGTCGTACAGTTCCCAAAACTCGCTCGTACTCTGGCAGTCACCCAGCAAGTCCACGAGCTTGTTAGCCTTTTCTACAGCCCCCGTACATCCCCTACCCCCGTGCATCCCCAGGGCTGTTTCATTCTAATTTTTTGCGATCGCCTAAACTCTCAACTGAAGGCAGTTCTTAGAAAACACGTTAATTATACCTGAATAA
>CAYNXM010000007.1:0-27100 GCA_964401105.1 uncultured Lyngbya sp.
CGGTAAATTGGGCAGGCTAAAAAAGTGATTTTGGGCAGCAATAAACAGATTAGCGCGTTTAACCGCTTTTTGCTCAGAAACCGTTTGGGAATGTTGTCGATAATTAACGGTAATTTGCCGTAACCACATTGCCTCATATCCGGCTAATGCCAACCGCCAAACAAACTCAACATCATCTACCCCATTGAAGCGGGAGTCAAACCCCCCCACTGTTTGCCAAGCCTCTCGCCGAAACATCATAGCGCTGGGTAAAATCGGAGTACGAGTTAGCCAGGTTTCTAGGGTAAGCTGAGGTAAATCAGACCAAGGTTTAATCTCAGAAATGGAGTTGCCTTCAGCCTCTATTAAGCGCCAACCGCTATTGACCAATGCTACAGTAGGGTTAGCCTCAAATACAGCCACTGTCGCAGCCAATTTATCCGGTAAGAAGCAGTCATCTTGATCAAGTAAGGCGATCAATTCTCCAGAAGCTGCTTCGATGCCTCGGTTGCGGGCAGCAGCGACACCTTGGTTGGGTTGAGAGAGATAGCGAATGCGGGAGAGGTAGGGTTGTAAAACCTCTTGAGTGCCATCGCTTGACCCATCATCGACAACAATCACCTCAAAGTTAGCATAACTCTGGGCTAAAACACTTTCAACTGCTTCTGTAATGTAGCGATCGCCATTATAGGCGGGAATAATCACACTGACTTGAGGTTGTGCCATCACCCGTGCATTAATTTCCTTTTGCTTGAGTTCTTGCTATGCTTATATATAATGCACCATCAGGGAATCCGACGATACACTCAGTTGAGAGCGATCGAGTCAAAAGCCTACGACTTTAAGTCATTGTTACTAATGTAAAAGGAGGAAACGATTATGGGCAAAGGAAAAATGGATCAGAAGGGAGATAAGGACTTCAGTTCTGTTAAACTTTCAGGGGGTAAGTTTACCCCGATGAAAGGGGATATTAACAGCTATGCTAAAGGTTCGGCAGCCACTGGCATGGATGGGCGGTTTACTAAGGGTAAGGTGTCTGGGGGTAAATTTACACCTTTTGGAAGTACAGAATTTGTTAATAAGCCCATAGATGTTAAATGGACTCCTCTTAAAGTCATTATTTTCACATTAATATTTATGATTCCCTATGGAGGGTTGATTTATATTGTAAGTTCTATTTCTCCCCTCATTACCAGTTTAATGGTAGGTACTCCTATTGTCATTGGGGCTATTTTCTACTTTATTCATTTGATGACCAAAGATTTATAATTGTTAGAACTTAATGCCCCAGTCTGAATCTAAAGCCATCACGAGCAAAACTCCCCATGAAACAGCTCTTGATTGGTATAAAAAAGGGGAGAAAGCCGTTGCTGAAAGGAACACGCAAAGGGCAATCACTTGCTATCGAAAGGCAACTCAACTCAATCCTAAATTCTCCTGGGCATATCATAAATTGGGAGATAATTTATTAGAGTTGAAGCGCTGGAAGCCAGCAATTACTGCTTATCGTCAAGCCATTCAATATAAACCTGATTTTTTTTGGTCTTACCACAATCTCGGAAATGCTCTCTCTCAAATAGAACGTTGGAATCAGGCAATTACGGCTTATATTGAAGCAATCAATATTAAACCCGATTTCTGTTGGTCTTATTATAATTTAGGAGATGCCCTCAGTCAAAAACAGCGATGGAATGAAGCCGTTGAGGCTTATATTCAAGCTGAGAAATTACAACAGGATTTACCAGGATTATATCAACGATTAGGACAAGTTTTTAATCAACAAGCTCAATCTGGTTTAAAACGAGTCATTCAACAATATTGTCAAATAATTAAAGATTCGGATATTCAGCCACACAGTGTTATAAAGTATCAGTTTTCTGCTCAAGATTTATCGATTTACATTCGATTAGCACAAGTTTTAGAGCAAGAAAAATATTTTTTAGGAGCTATAATATTACATAATATAATATTAGCGTTACAACCGAAAAAGACTCAATTCAAGCAACAATTAGAATGGGTTGTTTTAAAGCAATCTAAATTAGAAGAAAAAATTACAGCGGCGCGTCAAGCAGCAGAAAATCATCCTAACTCTTATCAAGCTCACTACGAATTGGGTGCAATTTTATCTCAGCAGCAACAATGGAATTCGGCGATTTCTGCTTATTTTAAATCGATTCAATTACAGCCAGAACAACCTTCCTGGCTCTATCAAGGGTTATGGCAGGTATTAGCAAAGCAAGGACGTTTAGAAGAAGCCATTCAATTATATCGTAGCGCAATTACTCAAAATCCTCATTCAGTTTGGTGTTATGTAAATTTAGGAGAAATGTTAACCCGACAAGGTAATATTGAAGAAGCAATTCAGTGTTACCAAACCGCAGCTTATCAAAAAATTCAACAGTTTTCTCCTGATTGGATGAATTATATTGATCAACTTATTTCCGTTAAAAAACCAAACTTTATAATTATTGGAACACAAAAAGGTGGAACTACCTCTCTCTATTATTATCTCGCTCAACATCCTCAAATTGTACCCTCATTAATTAAAGAAATTGACTATTGGTCGCACAAGTATGAGCGAGGTTTAGAATGGTATCTAGCACATTTTCTACCTCAGTTAGAAAGGGGCAGTTTTTTGACAGGAGAAGCAACTCCCAGTTATTTAGATTCTCAAGGCGTTGCTGAAAAAATATCTCAAGTTTTTCCCGATATAAAAATAATTGTTTTATTAAGAAATCCAGTAGAAAGAGCAATTTCTCACTATTATCAGTGGGTGAGTTTAAAATGGGAATCTCGTAGTTTAAAAGAAGCTATTCAATCTGAAATTAATCAATCACAAGATAGTTTCTGGAATCAACCCAATAGTTATCTAGCTAGAGGGGTTTACGTGGAATTTATTAAAGCATGGATGGAGATCTTTCCACGAGAGCAAATATTAATTTTAAAAAGTGAAGACTTTTATACGAATCCAGCTCAAAGTTTAACACAAATTTTCAAATTTTTAGATTTACCCGATTATTCTTTGTCAGAATATAAACCTTATAATGCAAGAAGCTACCCAGAGATAGATGACGAACTTCAAGAAAACTTGAAAAATTACTATACACCTTACAATCAAGCTCTAGAAGATGTTCTTGAAATGAAGTTTAATTGGGATATTTGAATTAAATGAATTGAAGAAACCCAAGTTTTATGTTAAACTTTAATCAAACCATTAAACACACACTATTTTCTGGCTGTTGAAGTCTATATAATTTTATCCAGATTTAAATTTTCTTTAATCTAATGACTCAATTAAAGCAGCAAGTTGAACAATACTTAAGTCAAGGAAAACTGGAAGAGGTTGTCGAAATTTGCCAACAAGCCTTAAAACAAAATCCTGATGAAATTGTTGCTTATCATGGTTTGGGGGTTTCACTACAACTCCAAGGTCAGTTAGAAGAAGCAAAGCAATGGTATTTAAAAATATTAGAACAACAGCCTAATTTAGCAGAAGTTCATGTTAATTTAGGCAGTTTGTATGCTCAGCAGCAACAACACAAGCAAGCTATTCAAGCCTATGAAACAGCCCTTCGCTTACAACCTAATTTAGTTCAAGCGCATCGAAACTTAGCTAAGATTCTATATCAAATTGAACAACCCTCGAAAGCAACAGAACATGAATATCAAGTGCTAAAGCTCAGTCCAGATTCAGGTAATGCTCAACAATACTTTAAAGTTGGGAATCAGCTTTGGCAACAGCAAAAGCTACGAGAAGCAGCTACTTGTTATGAACAAGCGATTCAGAAGCAACCTGACTTTTTTGAAGCCTACTATAATTTAGCAGAATCACTCACTCAATTGCAAGATTGGGAGAGAGCTGAGCCAGCGTATCATCAAGTGATTGAACTCAATCCAAAATTTGAACGAGCTTATATTGGATTGGGAAACATTTTAGCAGAGAAACATCAATGGGATGAAGCCATCGCGCTTTATGAAAAAGCAATAGACTGTAATCCAGACTATTCTTGGAGTTATCATCGATTAGGTAATGCCTTAGTTCACAAAAAATATTGGGAAAAAGCGATTCAAGTTTATCAAAAATCCATTGAACTTAATCCCACTGTTGCTTTATCTTATCAAAAACTAGCAGACATCTTTTTACAACAGGAAAAATGGCAGGAAGCTGCTGTTGCCTATCAAAAAGTGGTTGAATTAGAACCCAATTCCTTTTGGGGTTATCAAAACTTAGGAAAAGCACTGTATCAGCAAGGAAAAGCATTTTCAAAAAAACAGAAATGTAAAGAAGCAATTGCAGCATATTCCAAAGCAATTCAGTTGAATCCCAGTCTAGGTTCAACTTACTATAATCTCGGTTTATCGCTTTTACAAATACAGCAATGGGAAGATGCAGTTGCCGCTTATATTCAAGCAATAAAGCTTCAACCTGACGAATCTGTTTTTATCCATCAGTTAGGAGAGCTTTTAAGAGATAAATCTGAATTATCTTTAGAATATATTCTAGACAGTGATTTACTTGTATCTTCTGAGGGCATTGAAAACAAAGAGCAAGATATTAGTTTATTTTTAATTGAAGTCGGCAACAAATTAGCCAATTATTACTATACTAAAGCTGCTATTTTCGTCTATAATCTATCTCTAAAAGTTAATCCGGAAAATCCAGAAGTATCTCAAAAAATCGAGAAAACATTAATAGCAGCGCAAGAAATCGATGATAAAATCAAGCGTGCTAAAAATGTGATTCAAAAGCATCCTAAATCTTTTCAAGGTTATCGAGAGTTAGGTGCACTTTTACTTCAGAAAAATTATTGGAATGAATCACTAGAAGCTTATCTCAAAGCTTTGGAATTAAAGCCAGAAACGGGTTCATGGTATTATGAAAAAGAACTGTGGAATTTAGCCCAACATCAGAATAAACTTGACCGCGTAGTTGAAATTTATCGTCAAGTTGTGCAGCAGAAGCCTGACCTTGTTAACGCTCATGTGCATTTAGGAAAAGCACTTTCACTGCAAGGTAATTCAGAAGCAGCAATTGCCTGTTATCAAGAAGCAGGTCGGCAGACGACACTTGCTAAAGTCACAAGGTTACAGAGTAAATCAAAAATCAAGTTATATCCCATAGAATCTCCTGATTTTATCATTATTGGCGCTCAAAAAAGCGGGACAACTTCTCTTTATCACTATCTCTCTCAACATCCAAGAATTATTTCCTCTATCGTAAAAGAAATTAACTTTTGGTCAAGAGATTTTGAGCAAGGATTAGATTGGTATATGGCTCAGTTTCCCCCTTCTCCCAAGCGACAAAAATTATTAACAGGGGAAGCCAGTCCCAGTTATTTAAATACCCGAGAGGCTCCAGAACGAATTTTTCAGGTTTTTCCTAACATGAAGCTAATTGTTTTATTAAGAAATCCTGTTGACCGAGCGATTTCTCATTACCACCATTGGCGCAGAGAAAATTGGGCCTCTTATAGTATACAAGATGCGATCGCCTCAGATATTCAAGAGTTAGAAAATCAAGAAAAAGACTATTGGAATCAGCCTCATAGCTATGTCGGGCGTGGAGTCTATGTTAAATTCTTAAAAAAATGGATGACGATTTTTCCGAAAGAACAGTTTTTGATTATAAAAAGTGAAGACTTTTATGAAAATCCAGTTAAAACCTTATCTAAAGTCTATCGTTTTCTGGATATACCAAATCGAAAACTTGAAGACTATAAACCTTATAATTCAGGTTCTTATTCATCAGTAGAATATTCTATTCTTCAACAACTTCAGGATTATTTTAGACCCTACAATGCTGAATTAGAGGAATTTTTAGGGATGAAATTTCATTGGGATTAGTTGTAAGAAAGATATGCAGTGGTATGAAGTAGCGACAGATTATATTAGTCAAGGTGATTTTCAAAAAGTAATTTCACTGTGTCAGCAAGTGTTAAGTCAGCAACCTAACCAAATTCAAGCATATAAGATTTGGGGAGAAGCGCTACAACAGCAAACAGATTATCAAGCTGCGATAGAGTGTTATTCTCAAGCTTTAATTATTCAACCAGATGACAGTGAAATTTATCTAGAATTAGGAAATATTTATACAAAACAGCAACAGTGGCAGGATGCAATCATTAGCTATCAAGCTGTAATTCGATTACACCCGGAGTCTATAGTTACTTATCGCAAATTAGGTAAAATTTTAATTCAATTGGAAGACTGGGAAGCTGCTATAGAAATTTATCAAAAGTTGATTCAGTTTAATCCTACAGTGAGTTGGTTTTACAACCATTTGGGAAAAGCACTGATAAGACTAAGTCGATGGCAAGAAGCAAGTAATGCTTATCAAACATCAATTAAATTAAATCCTACATTTTGTTGGTCTTACTATCATTTAGGAGAATGTTTTATTAAGCTAAAGCAATGGGAACAAGCAGAAAATATCCTAATAAAAGGAATCAAGATTAATTCTCATAATAATTTATTTCATGAAGCATTGTCATACGTTTTAAAGCAGCAAAATAAAACTGATGAAGCTATTAAATTTTATATAAAAGCAATTGAATTAAATCTTTGTTGCAGTACTAACTATATCAGTTTAGGAAAACTCTATATACAACAACACCAATTAGAAAAAGCGATTGAAGTATTAATTCACGCTTTATATCTTCAGCCTAATCGTTATTTAGTTTTTGTCTTACTGGGAGACATTTTAAAACAGCAAGGTTTTATATTAGAAAGCTTGCAATGCCAACGTTTAATTAAGATTCCAATTTTTTGGGTTAAGCAATATTTGAATTTACTGGATAACTATATCATTGATACCCAGTCCGATTTAAATATTCAGCGAAAAGTTATTTATCCCTCCTCTACTATTCAGTTTTCCCCACCTAAAACCTTAGAGAATCATATTCTGACTGGGTTTGAAATTCGACAGGCTAATCTCAAGGAAGCATTTATCGCAACAGTTCAAAATGGGCGTGTTTGGAATGACTCTTTAACAAATACTGTGATTACATCTAACAATCAAATTTTATCCGATATATCAGATGGTTCTCCTGAATTAATTTTATCCTCAAATCATCTGAAACCTCCACTTCAGTTAGAAGGAACTGTTGCTTTTTTGTCAGTTCAATTTGGCTTAGTTTATTATCACTGGATACTTGATCTTATTCCTAGAATTGCTTTGCTGCAACAACAAGGATTATATGAAAGAATTGATTACTTTATAGTTAATCGATATCAAACAGCTTATGAACTAGAAACTTTAAATATATTTGGTATTCCTCAAGATAAAATCATTGAAAGTATTCAATCTCCTCATATAAAAGCATCTCATTTAATTATTCCTTCTCGAATTAGAGATTCAGTGACACCGCCACCTTGGGCAATTGAGTGCTTGAGACAATATATTTTATCTAATTCTAGTCATCTTTCATCTTATAGTCATCGCATTTATATTAGTCGTACTCAAGCAAAGAAGCGTAAAATGATTAATGAAGAAGCTATTATTGATTGGTTAAAGCAATATGACTTTGAAATTGTACATTTTGAACAAATGTCTGTTCTCGAACAAGCAAACTGTATGGCAAAAGCAGAGGTTGTCATTGCACCTCATGGTTCTGGACTGACTAATTTAGTTTTTTGTCAGCCGGGAACAAAAGTGATTGAAATTTTAAGTCCAAATTGGTTAAATTCTTGTTACTGGATGCTGAGTCAAACGTGTCAGTTAGACTATTTTTGTTTAGTGGGAGAAGCATCTGTCAACAATCCTGAAAACTTCGATCAATATCAAGACTATTATGTTAATATACAAAAATTACAACAGTTAATTAAGTTAGCTGAAGTCATCTATATTCAAAAACTAAGTGATGGTAGATATTGATTGATGAACTATCTTAAACACAAGCTAATCTCGTTAATTTATATTTAAGATGGACTCTCAAGTTAGCCCGAGGCAATTAGCACTACAATTTTGTCAACAAGCTAAAATTTTTATAAATCAGAAACAATGGAAAATGGCAGTTTCTCTGTGTTACCAGGCTTTAAAGCAAGATTATAGTTGTGCCCTCGCTGATAAACTATTAGGAGTCATTTATCAAGCACAGGGTCAACTGACAATTGCCGAACACTGGTATCAAAGTGCATCATTAAAACAACCTGACTTTGCAGAAGTTTATGCTAATTTAGGGAGTTTATATGCTCAACAGCAAAACTGGGATGCTTCAGTAAAAGCCTATCAAAATGCGATTCAATTTAAACCTAATTTTGCAGGAGTATATCAAAATATAGCAAAGGTTTGGACTCAACTGAATCAGCCAGAAGCTGCATTAAACGCTTTAAATCAAGCCTTGAAACTTCAACAGAATTTAATCACAGAAATAGATTATATTGAGATTGGAGATGTATTAACGCAACAGCAACAATTGCAGGCAGCATTGAGTTGTTATCGACAAGCCATTCAGTTAAATCCAAGTTTTTTTAAAAGTTATCATAAACAGGCTACAGTTTTAGTTCAGTTACAACGATGGGAAGAGGCGATTACAGCTTATAAAAATGCGATAGAGTTAAATCCCGATTTTTGTTGGTCTTATAATGGTTTAGCACAAGCTTTAGTTCAGTTAAACAAATGGCAAGAAGCTGTTACAGTTTATCAAACTACTATTCGACTTAATCCTGATTTTTGTTGGTCTTATTATCACTTAGGTAAAGTTTATAGTCATTTAGAACAGTGGGAAAATGCAAGTCAGTGTTTTGAACAGGCAATTGCACTTAATTCAGATTCTGCTCAGTTTTATCAAGAACTGGGTTTGATATATATGAAAATGCAAGCTTGGGAAAAAGCAGTTATTACCCTTCAGAAAATCATTGAATTTGACTGCGCTTCTCCCAGAATATATATTCATTTAGCTGAGGCTTTAATTAAGCTAGAACGTTGGCAAGATGCTGTGGAAACTTATCATCAGATTATCAACTTAGATTGGCAATCAAAATTAAACTTTTCTCACTTTATTCAATTTGGAAAAGCTTGTAGTCAAGTTAAAGCATTTACAGATGCCATTACTTGTTATCAACAGGCAATTGCTCAACAACCGCGTCAATCATGGTTATACACTTTATTAGCAGAAGCATTTCAAAATAATCAACAATCAGAAGCGGCTATTGAAGCTTATCATCAAGCTATCAATTTAGGACTCAATTCTTCTTGGGTATTAACAAATTTAGGAGATTTATATACCCAAAATAATCAATTTATTGCAGCTACAACAGCTTATCAACAGGCGGGTTATCAGAAAGTGGTAGAAGATTACCCAGAATTGACGACAAATTATACAACTTTAAAACAATATAATTTTCCTAATTTTTTAATTATCGGCTCATCTAAGTGTGGCACGACATCGCTTTATCATAATATGATTAAGCATCCTCAAGTTCTTCCTGCCTTAAAAAAAGAAATTAAGTTTTGGCATGATGATTTGAAACAAGGCTTAGATTGGTATCGTGCTCATTTTTTACCCTGTCCTCAAACTCAACAATATTTAACAGGAGAAGCCAGTCCAAACTATTTAGATTTACAAGAAACAGCACAGCGAGTCTTTCAATTTTATCCGAAGATCAAGTTAATTATTATTTTACGAAACCCTGTAAAGCGGGCAATTTCTCATTATTATCATTGGGTTAGACTAGGCTTAGAACATCGTAGTTTAGAAGAGATTATTCAAACTGAATTAAACAGAATTGACAAAGTCCTAGAATTTCCTATTCAATATCGACATTGGTATCAATCTATTAATTATATTGCCCGAGGTGTTTATATTGGATTTATTCAACAATGGATGGCTATTTTTCCGCCCGATCAATTTCTAATTCTGAGCTGTGAACACTTAGGGTCTAATCCAAAAGCCACAATGAAGCAAGTCTTTACTTTCTTAGGATTGCCAGATTCCCCCACTTGCCATTATACTCAATTGAATGTAGGTGATTATCCACCAATTTCTCCCAGTTTATCTCAAACCCTGTCTAAATTTTATCACCCTTATAATCAACAGCTAGAAGAATATCTGGGGATGAGGTTTAGATGGAAATAAATTGAGTAAAACTTTACGATTAACTCTTATAGTTTTAATTCTTTTATATGTCTCAATCGGCTGTCATTAAACTTCAGCAACAAGCAATTAATCATCTCAATAATAACCAAGTTGCAGCCGCAATTACAACTTGTCAGCAAATCTTACAACTGCAACCTCAATCTGCTCCTGCTTGTAAAATTCTGGGAATGGCATTTCAGATTCAAGAAGAAAATGAAACGGCAAAATATTGGTATAAAAAAGCATTAGAATATCAGCCTCAATTTCCTGAAGTCTATGCCAATTTAGGTAGCTTGTACGCCAAAGAACAAAATTGGGACAGTGCAA
Source organism: uncultured Lyngbya sp. (assembly GCA_964401105.1). Taxonomy (GTDB): domain Bacteria; phylum Cyanobacteriota; class Cyanobacteriia; order Cyanobacteriales; family Microcoleaceae; genus JAAURB01. The sequence goes on from CAYNXM010000007.1 coordinate 10,383, forward strand.
TTTCAGCTTATCAAAGCGCAATTCACCTGCAACCGAAATTGGCAGGAGTTTATCGAAATTTAGCACGAATTTTTACTCAAATTAATCAATCTGAGCAAGCTACAGAATACTGGTATCAAGCATTTCAATTAGAACCCAGTTGGGGGACGGCTGAAGAACATTTAACTTTAGGAAATCGACTGTTTCAGCAACAACAGCTTGAAGCCGCAAAACACTGTTATCAAAAAGCACTGCAACAGCAAGCAAATTATGCTGAAGCCTATCATAATTTAGGAGAAGTTTCGAGTCGAGAATATAATGTTGAGCAAGCGACAGACTATTATCAACGTGCCATAGAACTTAATCCTAATTCTGCGATTACTTATCAACGTTTAGCAGATACTTGGTGTCAACTGAAACAATGGGAAAAAGCAATTACTATTTATCAACGTGCCGTTGAGCTAAATCCAAATTCATTTGAAATTTATCAGAAATTGGCACAACTTTTACAACAACAGCAACATCATGAACAAGCGATCGCTACCTATTTTAAAGCAATTGAACTCAAGCCCTATTTTCAATGGTCTTATCTCAACTTATGGCATTATTTGGCACAACACCGTCAACTTGAAACAGCCTTGCAGTATTACAAATCTGCTGCTAAACAATTACCCAACCTTCCCCTGGTTGAATTAAACTTAGCCGAAATATTAACTCGCCTCGGAAAACTTAAAGCTGCAACTCATCATTACCAGAAAGCCAGTTATAAAAAACTGAAGCAATCTGACTCAGAGATAGCTCAACAATATTGGAATTCTCAACAAGTGCTTTCTCCTCAGTTTATTATTATTGGGACTCAAAAAGGAGGAACAACCTCCTTATATCGTTACCTCGAACAACATCCTCAGATTTTTCCAGCGATTCGGAAAGAAATTTATTTCTGGAATTATCATCATCATCGCGGACTGGATTGGTATTTAGCTCATTTTCCTCGATTATCTACTAATGAAAATTGGATAACAGGAGAAGCCAGTCCAAACTATCTTGAAGATCGACAAGCCCCAGATCGATTATTTCAAGTTTTTCCCAACATGAAATTTATTGTTTTACTGCGAAACCCTGTAGATCGGGCGGTGTCTCAATATCATCATTGGGTCAGATTAAATCGAGAACAACAATCTTTAGAAGCGGCGTTAGAGTTAGAGTTAAAATGGTTAAATCTTGATGCAGGATACCTGCAAATTGATCGACGCTATTGGACGGAAACTTCTCGATATCTTTGGCGAGGACTTTATATCAAGTTTCTACAACGGTGGATGAATATTTTTCCCCGAAAACAGTTTTTGATTCTTAGAAGTGAAGACTTTTATAGTCAGCCAGAGTCCACATTAACTCAAGTCTTTGATTTTCTGAATTTACCCTCTACCTCTGAGATGAATTTGACACCTTATAATCAAGGATTTTATCAACCTATGCCGGAAGAACTTCGTCAACAACTTCATACCTTTTTCACACCTTATAATCAAAAGCTAGAAGCCTTTTTAGAGATAAACTTTCACTGGAATTTTAATTAGGATTGACAAATTTATTTAAACATGGTAAATATTTATACAATGCTAGAGTAGCCATAATTGTGGTTATATATATTTAATTGTAGAATCAACAATCCAATTAGCCTAGGCTAGCAACAGAATCAAACCATTGCTCGATAGTGGTTGTGGCTCATTTATCAGTGGGTGACTCAGAGAGAGTAAATCGCAACAAAATCACAAAATAAGGGAAAAATTATAACCGCTGTGAAACGAATTAAGATTGACAAGTGGAGCGAAACGGTATATACTGAAAGCATGACATCCGAAGGGTAACCATGGCAACTCATACCAATTTTTATTGTTTTGGCAAGGTATCCCTCCCGTTTTAAAAGCTTATAATCTTTACACTGTAAGTATTTGAGCCAATTATCAACAGTTTCCCTTATGTGGGAGTCAATGGTAAACTCACCTCCAAATAAGGGAAAATTACGACCGCTGTGAAACGAGTTGAGTAGAGAGGCAGTACCAACAATCTGCTAAGGTAAGTGGAGAAAGGGTTTGACAGTTTTTTCTTCAGTGCTAGGATAAGCGACTCCAAAATGTCGATGGAAATTGAACAAGCGCAACAGTTGTACAAATTGGCGATAGAAACACAGCAACCGCTAGATGCTGAAAATTGCTTACAGGCAGGGGATATTTTATTAAAACTCCAATCACCACTCGCCGCCATTACCCTTTACCGAAAAGCCATTGAACAAGTACCTCAGTCTGCATCAGCTCATTTCAAATTAGGGGAAGCCAAACTCCAGCTCGCTCAAACTCAAGCCGCTATCGATGCCTATCAACAAGCCATTCAACTCAACCCCAAAGCATTCATCTTTCATGTCGGTTTAGGTCGAGCACTTTGCCAGCAGCAACAATGGGATGCAGCAATTTATGCTTATCATAGGGCAATTCAACTCAACCCAAATTTTCCTTGGGCTTATCATCATTTAGCCGATATCCTCAAACAACAACAGCGCTACACCGAAGCAATAGAAGCCTATCGCCAAGAACTGCATTTAAATCCACAATTTTATTGGTCTTACCTCCATTTAGGAGACTTATTGCTCAAAACCGAGCAGCCATCAGAAGCGATCGCAATTTATCAAAAAGCAGTTGAACTCAATCCCCATCAACCGGAAGCACAACAACGGTTAAAAGAAGCCCATTTATCTCAACAGCAACGAGGAGATTATTTACTGCAACAACATCAATGGCTTGCCGCCGTTGCCGCTTATCAAGATGCTATTCAAAACAACCCCCAGCATTCTTGGTACTATTATGGATTGGGATATGCACAGCTGAAACAAAAGCAGTGGCAAACAGCAATGACAGCCTTTGAAACAGCAATTGAACTCAATCCCGATTGTGGTTGGTCTTATTGTCATTTAGGTTATTGTCAATTTCAACTCGGTCAATATCAAACAGCGATCGCCACCTATAAAAAAGCAATTGAAACCCATCCCGATATTCCGGCTGCTCATCTAGGTTTAGCCGATATTTTAGTCAGACAAAATCAATATCATCCCGCCATTACTGCCTATCTCCGCGCTATTGATTTACAACCGGACTGGCTCACCCCTTATATTAAATTAAGACATCTAGAAACCTTCCATAGCGTGCATCATACCCCGGAAGAATATCAAGAAATAACTAACCACTATCGCCAGATTATTCAAGCTCATCCCCAACAAACAGAAGCTTATATTAATCTAGGAAATTTACTAACAAAACAAGGATTAAAATCAGAAGCAATGATCTGTTATCAAAAAGGCGTTTATCAAAATACACTCAAAGTACGTCCTGAATTACTCAAATATCATCAGATACAGCAAACCGCTGAAGGGCCTCAGTTTTTAATTGTGGGTGTGATGAAAGGGGGAACCACTTCACTCTATGAATACTTAATTCAACATCCTCAAATCATCCCCAGCTTACAAAAAGAGATAGATTTTTTTAATTATCAATTTAATTTCGGGTTAGATTGGTATACTTCCCACTTTCCGCCTCTGCCAAAATACCCTAAGTTTATAACTGGAGAAGCTAGCCCAACTTATTTACTAGATCTCAAAACTGCACAACGAGTTTTTGAGTATTTTCCCAAAGTCAAATTACTGATAATATTAAGAAATCCAGTAGATAGAGCTATTTCTCAATATTACGATCATTTTCATTGGCTCGGACGAGAAAAACGAACTTTACAAGATGCCATCAACTCCGAAATAGAAGTTTTAAACAGTTTAGACGATCCAACTGAAATTGAAATAAATTCATCATTTTGGCAAACCCAAAAAGGTCATTTATGGCGAGGATTATATGTCTACTTTATCGAAAAATGGATGCAGATCTTTCCTGCTGAACAGTTTTTAATTCTACAAAGTGAAGATTTGTATACTCATCCCCAAGAAACTCTGCAACAAGCCTTTGAATTTTTAGGTGTATCTCCCTATAAATTGCAACATTATCAACAATATACAGCCGGTTCTTATGCTCAAGTTCCTCAAGCAATTCGAGAACAACTCTCAGCCTTTTTTAAACCCCATAATCAACGCTTAGAAGCCTTTTTAAACCGTAAATTTAATTGGAATTAACTTGACATATTTAACAGTTGATGGTAAAGAATGAATTATTGATGAAATTCAAAAAAGCAATAGGAAAACAACAACCAAACCCGTACAATATGAACATCACTGTTTCTGAGTTGCTTGCATTTGCCCATGGAAGCTTTTGAACCCACCCCGCCCAACTGGACTATTAAAGCCGTTCATGCCGATCAATTCTGTTGCCCTCAATGTTCCGCCAGTAGCCGAGAAGCTCAACAGGTTTGGATTAATCGCCGTTCTCCTGTTTATGGGGAAAATCATCGCCGCAAATGGCAAGAATTTTATCGCTGTGCTTGTGGATGTGGGTGGTGGGCATGGAGTAGCGATCGCCCTCCTTCTCCGTTTAAACAAGAGCAAGAAGATCTGTTTTTTGAAGATGAATGATCTGAGGATACTTAGCAGTACAATGTATCCTCAAACAGGTCTTCACACCCCACTAACTGCACTTCTCCAAAGCCTAAACTTTCTAGATAAACTTGCCAACCTATCGCAGTATCTTCCAGTTGTAAAGTCCCTAAAACTTGAGCAACACTGGCTATCCAAGGCAGAGTAGAAATACGATATCCTTGCCAGTTTACACTAACTGAGATCCAGTCCGGTAAGGTTTGTCGATCAATTTGGGATGAGCGTTCATAACTCGCACGAAAACAATAAATTTTACCAATGTTGGCCATAAGGGTTGATTTAAGTCGTTCTGATACACTTTATATCAAGGAAAAGAGAAAACCACAAAGATACTTATGATACAAACAGGGAGTTATGGATTATTTGAGAGAATTAGCAACAAGTTAAAGTGAAGGAAAAAGCCGATCAATAAAGAAATATAGCTATTTTCATTTTTCCTTATTTGTCAAACATCTATTTGCTTAGTGCTATAGCATTGAAAAAGTTAGAATTGACTCCGTGGCATACTATGAGGACAGTCCAAGTCAAGACTTTGATCATTATTTATACAAAATATTCTCAAGTGAATTAGATTAGCTAACGGCGATACATCTATTTTTTGATTCTGATTCAGGTAAAGTTCTCTTAAGTTAATTAAATTAGCTAACGGCGATACATCTATTATCTTATTCTCATTTAGGCTCAGGAAATACAAATTCATTAAATTAGCTAACGGCGACACATCTATTATCTTATTCTCATTTAGGCTCAGGAAATACAAATTCATTAAATTAGCTAAAGGCGATATATCCGTGATTTGATTCTGGCTCATCTCAAAGCCTTGCAAACTAATTAAATTAGCTCAAGGCGATATATCCGTGATTTGATTACTATCCAGAGAAAGCATCTCCAAATTCATTAAATTAGTGAGTGGCAACACATCTTTAATTTGATTGTCAGACAGATCAAGGTCTTCCAAATTCATCAGATTAGCTAACAGTGACACATCTGTGATTTGATTATAAGATAGGGAAAGTCATTCTAACTTAATTAAATTAGCTAATGGCGACACATCTGTGATTTGATTTTTATTTAGCTCAAGTTTTATAAGGTTAGTGAAATTAGCTAACGGTGACACATCTGTGATTTGACGATCTTCTAGTAATAGTTCTGGGTTTTGCTCCAGTACAGACTGAGCAGTATTATATTCTTTTGTTCTTGCAACCTCCAGCAACACCTCAACTGTATGTCGGGTTTCAGGTGTCAAGTTATCCTTATTAAAGCACAACTCCTCAAAGGTCTGATATTGAGGTGAATTGTTCTTCGCCTGTGAGTAGACAACCTGATGAGCGATCGCTAAAATCAAGCTAGTTAGCAAGCCAATAATAATTTTTTTTTTCATAATTTTTATCGTTAATTTAAAGTTTATCTGTTTTAATTATTAGCTCATTCAGTATACAAGTTACTAAAAAATAATATTAAAAAGGTTGATAGAAAGTGGATTTATGATTCATCAAACAATCGTAAACTGTTGTTCTTAAGCTGCTACCAATGAAAACAGGTTAACCTACTGATAAATTCTGGCTGTTTCATTAATGCTTCCAACCGCTCAAGCACAATTTCCTCTAACTGTTCTATACAATCAAAAAAACTATTAACTATAGGTTCATTTCTGAGAAGCCACAACCAATAGCCGCTTGTAATTCGGAAGAGTATGATGGTAAAAATTCCCAGTGTATTCCTGAAGGAATTTTTAAGGATTACTGGTATGCCATCTAGCTCCATCTAAAACTAAAAGAACTTGTTGGCTTTTTCCTAAACTGAAATAGTTGGCAAAATCTCCTAACGCGTTTATTATACAACCGGATTTCATATCAGATACAAATGGCAGTGGCAATATTTTGGCTAAACGTATGCACAGACTGGATTTCCAGCGAGTGAGTAGCAGGTTTTTGGCGAACCTTTATCATGATAGCTATCTCTTAGGAATCCCCTACGTTCACCCATGGGGAGCGTCAAATAGATCAGGAGAATTGCTGAAAAATCTAATATTACAATAAAATTTTTGAAAGTCTTGATTCATTCAGTCTCTGGCGATCGGGTGATCTCAAGTGGCGAATGTTAATATGTCAAAATGTTATTTAATTTAATGATTTAACTCAGAGGTATTGTAGATGCAGATAAAAAATGATCCTTCAAATCCCTATGCTCAGACCAATCCAGCGCTAGAGTCCGTTGCTCAGTCTGAGTTACCCGCCGTGGTTAAAACAGGGTCTCTCATTGCTTTAATTGCTGTTATCCTGGGAACCTTGTTTGGTTCATTGTTAGCCAGTCCAGATCCAGCAGAAATTGCTCGGCAGCAAGAAGCTGAAGTCACAACGACTGAATTACCCCCTGAGCCGGAGTCTACCGCTTTTGAATCCTCTACTGTAGAAGTTACGCCTCCTGTAACGACTTCTACCACTCCCACAACAGATATCGCCTCAACTCCTTCAACCGAAACTACAACTGATGCTCCTGTCACTGACACCAATAGTACTGAAACCGATGATACTGAAATCGATGATTCTGTTACGCTCAACTCAGGTTTAACCTATTCTCCAAGCACTGAAACTAAACCGGTTGCACCTATCGGCGGTTTTCCACCTGAGTCTGTCGAGACCCCTACCCCAACAACCCCTTCAACTCCCCCAGATGCTACGGGAGTTGACCCGGCAACAACTCCGGAAACCTCAACAACGACTGGGTCGTCACTGCCTGATATTGAACCGACGACTCCAGAAACAACGACATCCGTTGATCCCTCTGCCTTAACAACAACCGATCCTGGGGCAATTGCGGCGACTACTACCAGTCCAGACCCAGCCCAATTAGAGCAGTTAAATCAAACGGTTTATCAAACCATTGACCAAGCTTGGACGACGACTCCAGTTACCGGAGAATCGGTCTATAGAGTTAAAGTGGATCAAAATGGCTCAATTATCGGGTTTGAACCCAAATCTTCGGTGGCAACACAAAACGTAGATAATACACCCTTACCTGAGTTAGCCCCTTCTAAGGATGTCTCGGCTACTCCCTCTTTTGCCGAATTTGAGGTAATTTTTCAACCCTCAGGACTGTTAGAAGTCTACAATGCTGAGTAATTATCAGTTTTGGTTTTTCTAACAGATCCCGGTAGAGACGTTCGCTCTTGAGCGTCTCTGTTTATTTCAAGGTTGTAAAATCAGTTGCCATTCTTTCCCTTCTGAGACCCACAACGGTAAGTCTGTTTCTCCGACCACATAAGGCCCCCAATAGCGACGAGAGCCATCTTGAGCAAAACCCACTAGAATATCTCCCGGTTGTAAATCTAAGCTTTTTGTTGGTAAAGACAGCAATAAGCCGGTTTGACTGCCTTCCTGTGGCGCAAAATCCCAATGGGCTGGGGTAGAGGTTTCAACAGTCGGGGTAGATCGGCTTAAAAGGGCGACTCGAACCGGATGTTGGGTGGGGTTACTCACTCGTAAGCCCCCTGTAGTTGTCTCAGAAACCACTTCTGTAGAGGTAGGGGTTCCGGATGGGGTTTGAAGTATCTTCGGGCTCACAGCCGCAGGAGAGGGCGCTCTTGCAGGGGTGTCAGGGGTAGGTGCAACTGGATTGGAGGGGGGAGTCAATGGGAATAAAGCAATACAGGTTTTGAGTAAAATAGGCTTGAGACTGAAAATAGACAGTAGAATTACCCCGATTATCCCAAAAACTAGATAAACTCTGGATTTCATAGTTTCAAATCGTGTATCTTAAAATATATTGAGGGCTGAGTTTTATCCCCGAAGCGATGCAGAACACTCGTCTAAATCGACTATTTGATATCTTCCTAGCACGACTGGGACAGTGGCTACAAAACCCTTGGCGACGGATCTCCGTTTTGGTAATTAGCTTGCTGTTCGGTACTTTTTTAGGAATTGCTATTTCTACGATAGCCGGACAAGAAGCAAGTTGGGATATTAGTGTGGCGTTTGTTTTATTGTTGTTAACCGAGTTAATTAGTGTACTGGCTTATCGTCAGCGATCGCCAAAGGCTAAAAAATCTATTTGGATTGAATGCCTGAATGCGCTTAAAATGGGCTTGAGTTATAGTTTATTCTTGCTAGCGTTTTTGCTGGGATCGTAAAATGCAAGAGATTTACTTCGCGATCGCACAAGGAAAACAACTATTACCCGAAGAATTGAAACAATTAGCCACAGCAGAATTAGCTGATATTCAACGGGCAAAAGCTTTTAATATTACCCCAGAAACAGTCGAGGATATTATTATTGCGCGATCGCAACGGTTTCAATCTCTGTTGCAACAAAACGTCAATTTACCTGATATTCCTAACCGTTTAGAATTATTATGGAAGTTGTGGTTACCGCTGGCTATTCAACTTAGTCAAGATTATCAAGCTAATGGTCGTCCGATTGTTCAAGGAATTTTAGGCGGACAAGGAACGGGTAAAACGACGCTGGCTCAAGCTTTGACGGTTATTTTAGCATCTTTGGGTTACCGTACTCTCAGTTTATCGATTGACGATTTATACAAAACCTATGCTGAGCGAGAACATCTACGGCAAGTCGATCCCCGGTTGATTTGGCGTGGCCCTCCTGGAACCCACGATGTAGAATTAGGTTTACAGGTTTTAGATCGATTATGCTATCCGGTCGCGGGGGAATTAGTGGCTATTCCTCGGTTTGATAAGTCGCTGAGTCAGGGAGCAGGCGATCGCATTGAGTCTCAAACTGTTACTGGAATTGATATTATTTTATTTGAAGGTTGGTTTGTTGGCTGTCAACCCGTTGAACCGACAGTGTTTGAGGCTGCACCACCACCGATTGTGAGTGAATTTGACAAGCGGTTTGCCCAGGATATCAATTCTTATTTAAAAAATTATATCCCATTATGGCAGTATTTGGATCGCTTAATCGTATTAAATCCAATTGATTATCGCTTATCGAAGCAATGGCGTAAACAAGCAGAACAGGAAATGATTGCGACTGGAAAGTCGGGAATGACGGATATAGAAATTGAACAATTTGTCGATTATTTTTGGAAATCTCTGCATCCTGAGTTATTTATTTTACCTTTAATTGAAAATCCAAAAGTGACAGATTTAGTGATTGATATTAATGCCGATCATTCTGTCGGGAATATCTACAAACCGCTAGACAAAGGAGAATAGATTATATTGTGTCAGAATCTTTATTAATTTCTGAAAAATTAGAAGCAGCCTGGAAAAAAGTAGATCATATTTTTTTACCGAATAATTCTTGGTTAACGGATCAGGCTAAATGCAAGACTATACAAAAAAAGCTATCTTATTTTAACCCAAGTCATAATAGTCGTCCTGAACATATCGATCAAGTTTATAAATTTCTTAGTCGTGGTGTGAATTTAACTCAAGCCGCTATAGATTGGGAAAATCCTGCAATTTGTGGTTCTCCTCGTAATGATACTGGTAAAAATAGAGGGATTCAATGGAAATTAGTCATTGCTTATAGTGGTTTTGAAATTACCACAAAAGGATTAAAAAATCGCTATCAAGATAAATTCCTCAACACTCATCGTTTCCAAAAATTGATTGATAAATGCGATCTGCCGCGTTATTCCTTACTCGAACATCCTGGAAGCGACAATAGCAAAAACTTAGAAAAATGGCTGAGTCAGGAAGAAAAAGAAATTAGTAAGTTTTTAGGGTTAACTAATTCAGATGCAGAAATCATTGAACGTTGGATAGTTAAAGGTCATCCGATTGATAATTGGATAGATGCTTTTCTGCTGACAAAAGCGTTTAGAAATACAACAACTCATGGCTTTCTGGTTCCGAGTAAAGTAAAAAGTTGGAAACTAAAAGACAGCTTAGAAGTATTGACAGAGAATTTAGCAGAGATTCTGACCGCAGCCCTAGAAAAACTAGAGTCTTGAATAATTATCAGATTAGGTGTTGACAACTTCTGCTAGGTTCTGTTACTCTAAAAGTATAAATTTCCTATGTTCCTCTTTTAGACTGACTTTGAGCTGGGCGGCTGAATGGCAGTTGCAAAAATGGGAGGATAGGAAATTTTCCCCATTTTTAAAAAAGCTAACTCTACGCAGCGAAAGCATTACAAAATTGGACGCATCTGTCAGTATGTGAATATAAAATGCGTCTAAGACTTTAAATTTTTACTAATTCTATAATTGTGATAGATCAGTTGGATGCCGATATACAAAATTCTGGTAATAAATCCGAATATAATATACAACAGTGAATCATTCGCCCTATTTTGAACTAATGATCTCAACTGTTCCTGCCTTAACCACTTCATCGACTTCTAATCTAGTTGCCACAGAGACGCTAATAGAAGCATTTGCAGATTTCTTAGAAATTGATGTCGGTGCAGGAGATGCAGCTAGCGATACAATTATAACTTATCGTCGTCAATTAATCCAATTTTTAGAATGGTGCGATACGGGTCAGCCCACGCTTCGCGACCGCCAACCCCTACATCCAGCAACTATCACAAAAGAAGATATTAAACGATATCGGCGGTGGATGATTGACAAAAAAAAGTTTAAACCCGCAACAATCGCATTAAAATTATCAGTTGTGCGACGTTTTTATCAAGCCGCAGTCGATAAAGGACTGTTATCTTTTAACCCAGCAACAGGAGTTAAACCGCCACGAGAAAAACGAGATCCCGCAGAAAAAATAACCTATTTAGAAGCCACAGAAGTTGAACAATTATTAGCTATTGTTCCTCAAGATAGTAGCCTTAAATCAGCAAGAGATCGAGCGTTACTCGCAATTTTAGCATTAGAAGGTCCCCGAACAGTTGAATTACATCGCGCTAACTTTTCTGATATTGTTCGACAAGGCAATAATTGGGGAATTCGGGTAGAAGGAAAACGCAGTATTCGGGTGGTTCCTTTAACCCCAGATTTAGCACAATTATTACTACAATATTTAGATTTACGGCAATCAGAAATAGGAAAATTAAGACCGAGTTATCCCTTATTTATTGCAGTAGGAAATCGGGCAAAAGGACAACGATTATCTCGCCGAGGAATTCGATCAATTGTAGATGGATATCTGAATCAAGCTGAACTGAAATATAGTGCAGGACGTACCCTTTCTACCCATAGTTTAAGACATACAGCGGGTACTTTAGCATTGCGTTCAGGCGCAGAATTACGGCAAGTTCAATACTTACTCGGACACGCCGATCCCAGGACAACTTGTATCTATGCTCATATTGGCGATCGCTGGGAAAATAACCCAGCATTAAACCTCGGAATAGAAATTAATCCATCTTAAACTTTAGATAATTACCATGGTAATACTTCTCCGTTAGAATGCCAAAATGTACCTGTATTTTCTAAATTTAATTGATCGATTCTATCCAGTAAACCTTTAACCGATTCTTGCGGTGTAATTCCAGAATTAGTAAAGTTTGTCATCCGGGTTTTTACCAGTCCAGGATGTAGAATTGCCACAGCAATATTTTTAGGCTTTAAATCAACAGATAAAGATTTTCCCGCCATTGATAGGGCAACTTTTGACATCCGATAACCATAAGAGCCCCCGGAAGTATTATCATCAATTGACCCCATGCGGCTTGTCATCAACACGACTTTAGAGCCGTCTGTGAGGTAACTGAGCAAAGCATGAGTTAACCGTAAAGGCCCCACCGCATTCACTTCAAATTGCCGCCGGATACTATCAAAATCGAGGGCATCAAGACTGACTCGTTCAACAATTCCAGCATTATTAATTAACACATCAATCGTTATATTTTCCAGGCGTTGTACTAACTCATTAACCGAGTCATCATCAGTGATATCTATATTATCTTCTATTTGTATATCTAAGTTTTTCAAGTCATCTGAAATAGAACGACAAACCGCAATTACCTGTTCTCCCCGTTGTTGAAGTTGACGACAATATTCTAAGCCAATTCCTCGGTTTGCCCCGGTTACTAAATAAGTTGCCATTGGTATTTGATTCTCCTAAAAATCACTTTTTTACTACTATTTTTTTCCCTAATATCCTGTAATAATCGAAGCATTACTATTATTCATCTGTTGGTTCTCGCCTTTTGAATCCTCTCTTGGATTGTTTCAGTTTCGCCAATTTCATAAAGGCTAATTAAACCCGACTCAATAGTAAAGATTTGCTGAATTGTTGCATCCGCAAGTAAATTGCCTTGTAAATCTTTGATCACTTGATGAACGGTAACAACGTTTCGATTATTTTCATCCGTCTCGAATTTTAGCGTCTTAAGTTCCGCTTGAATATTCTTAAATTGATTAGTCCAGTATTCGCGCACTGCGTCGCGTCCATAAACAAAACCGCCTTCGAGTCCGTTCGCCCATTTCACATCCGGGCGCATAAACGAGATAACTGTTTCAATTTCACGGTTGTTAAAGGCATCGTATAAATTTTGCAGAAATTGTTGATTTGAACTCATAATTATCACCATACGCTACGAGTTTTGTTAAAACAAGAAAGCAGCATAACGGCAGCCTTTTCGCCATTCATTATGCATAACTCCTTGTTTGTTTGTACTTAGAAGTTACATTTTAGACTTTTCGTACATCCTCTCAGAAAAAAAGCGCCTATTGCAAATTAAACATTGTCACAATAGGCGTTATATTTTGAACCTAATTTTGAGGGAGACGTTCGCGATCGCAAACGCCTTTGTATTCCCCTCTCAGGCGTGGGCATTCCTTACGTGAGTCGCGCACACGCGATCGCTATTTCGCTTCAGTGAAATCTGCATCGATGACATCATCAGAACCGCTACTACCAGCCTCAGCAGAAGCGCCATTAGCATCCCCTGCCTCTGCATCAGGTGCTGCTGCACCATCAGCTTGTTGATAGAGGTTGCTGCTGAGAGTATACAGGGCTTGCTGTAAGTCTGTAGTCAGGCTTTGGATTTTCTCATCGTCATCTTGGGCAATTGCATCCCGCAAATCTTTAATTAACCCTTCAATTTTGGTTTTCTCATCTGCCGGAACCTTATCACCCAATTCACTGATTTGTTTCTCTGCCTGATAAGCTAAAGAATCAGCTTGGTTCTTGCGGTCAATTTTCTCCCGACGTTCTTTATCAGTGTTAGCATTTTGTTCGGCTTCCTGAACCATGCGTTCAACTTCAGTATCGGGTAATGTGGAAGCTCCAGTAATACTGATAGACTGTTCTTTACCTGTTCCTTTATCCTTCGCGGTGACATTGAGGATACCGTTAGCATCGATATCAAATGTTACTTCAATTTGAGGCACGCCGCGAGGTGCGGGAGGAATACCATCGAGGCGGAAGGTTCCCAAACTCTTGTTGTCGTTGGACATTTCCCGTTCCCCTTGCAGAACGTGAATTTCAACGTTAGTCTGTCCATCAACCGCAGTCGAGAAGACTTCTGACTTTTTGGTGGGGATGGTAGTGTTACGAGGAATAATTTTAGTCATCACGCCCCCGAGGGTTTCTACACCCAAGGATAATGGCGTTACGTCTAACAGTAAGATATCCTTAACTTCGCCGGCGAGCACACCTGCTTGAATGGCTGCCCCCATCGCAACCACTTCATCGGGGTTAACAGTTTGGTTCGGACCTTTACCCAAAACTCGCTTGACTAAGTCTTGAATCGCTGGAATCCGAGTTGAACCCCCAACTAGGACAATCTCATCAATATTAGATTTGTTGAGTTTGGCATCTGAGAGGGCTTTTTCGACCGGAATCCGACAGCGGTCAATTAAATCAGAACAGATTTCCTCAAATTTTGTCCGTGTCAGGGTTGTATCGAGGTGTTTGGGGCCTTCAGCAGTTGCGGTAATGAAGGGCAAGTTAATATCGGTTTGGGTTAAGCTTGAAAGTTCTTTCTTGGCTTTTTCTGCGGCTTCAGTTAAGCGTTGAAGGGATTGTTTATCTTTGCGTAGGTCAACGCCTTCTGCTTTCATGAAGTCTTCGGCTAAGAAGTCCACAATTTTCTTATCGAAGTCGTCCCCACCGAGGTGAGTATCTCCAGAAGTTGCGAGTACTTCAAATACACCGTCTCCCACTTCTAGGATGGATACGTCAAATGTACCGCCCCCAAGGTCAAATACCAGAATGGTTTCGTTGCTTTTTTTATCTAAACCGTAAGCCAGAGAGGCAGCAGTCGGTTCGTTAATAATCCGTTTAACTTCAATCCCAGCAATTTTACCTGCGTCTTTTGTGGCTTGACGTTGAGAGTCATTAAAATAAGCAGGAACTGTAATAACAGCTTCAGTGACAGGGGAGTCAAGATATTTGCTGGCATCTTCAACCAGTTTACGCAGAACCTGGGCGGAAATCTCTTCCGGGGCAAACTGTTTGTTGCGGGCAGGACAATCTAATTTAACGTTGCCGCTGCTGTCACGAACCACTTTATAAGAGACTTCCTTAGATTCATTGGTCACCTCATCAAACTTGCGACCAATAAACCGTTTTACGGAATAAAACGTATTTTCTGGGTTCATCACAGACTGGCGCTTAGCAATTTGTCCCACTAATTGTTCGCCATTATCTTTCTTTGCATAGGCGACAACAGAGGGGGTTGTGCGTAAACCTTCTGCGTTGGCAATAACAGTCGGTTTACCCCCTTCCATTACTGCGACACAAGAGTTTGTAGTACCTAAGTCAATTCCAACTACTTTTCCCATCGGGATTTCTTTGCTCCTAATACGACAAAATTTAAATGTTATTTCCGCCCGGTTAGTTTATTCCCCAACTCGGACTGTTTGATTAAACCTAACGGTTCAAGTAAGGGATGAGTCCAAAATTTGAATACACTCTTTAAGTTAAATTCCCTTTTTCTATACTGAGGGCGGTTACTCCATTCTTTGAAGGTGGGTTTACCGAACCTCAACCAGGCGGTTGGACTCATTGCTTTAGGGTTGAGAGTGATTAGTTCTGATCTACATCTACTACTGTAGGAAGTTCTTCCTTTGTTTGACATGGTGGCAAACCGTAAACGGAGGGGGGATTTGCCGTCATCCGGGAAAAAAAGATGCAAATATTCTGTCCTTGAGAGTGGTGTATTTTTAATAATGTGATACTATCATGTTTACTATATAGAATAAATCGTTCATCTGCCCCAAACGCTGAACCGTTGTTGTTCGACTAAGCGGCGAAGAGGAAGACGGAAGTAGGGAAGATTTCCCGAAGGAACGCGCATGAACTCCCAAGTTTCATGAGGGCATAGCTTCCATGTTATTACCAGATTTAATCTATCTATCTGTTTCTTTGTTTGCCTTCGGCATCAGTGCTGTGTTGCCGGATGAAATTGCTAAAATTATCAGCAGAGGCTTTGGACTACTGTTCTTGTTTGTCAGTATTGCTTGTGCCCCTTGGCTAGTTTTATTAATTTTAGTGGTTCCATTGCTCAGTTCCCGACTAACAGGACGGCTGCAAGTGTGAATATTTTATTGCATTATTGAATCTCAAGGGACTGTTACGAGTATGATGCACTCAATATCCCCCGCGATTAATCACGGGGAATATATGGCTCTACGCGCTCTGATTAGGACTCTTTCCGATTGCAAGCTCGCCTGTTAATATCACTATCATCTCAAACACCTAAGAATGTAGCTGCTATAGCAGAATGGAGAATTGTGTTTGACCTAAACGCTCATCATGAAATGCTTTGACCAAGGAAAGCGGGTCTCAAGCCTCGTCCCCCGTCTCCACGGGAGCAGGCTTACACGACGGTTAACTCAAATCAATACACACAAACTTTTCTGTAGGTGATACACTATTATTATACGCTAAGTAAGTCAGCGTCAATGATAGTTTACGAATTTAAAGCCAAAGGTAAACCCTATCAATATCAGGCAATCGATGAAGCCATCCGAACAGCTCAGTTTGTACGGAATTCATGTTTACGGTATTGGATGGATAATCGTAGCTTGGGGCGAAAAGAGTTGTACCGATACAACACTGAACTCCGAGCCATGTACCCTTTTGCTAAAGATTTAAACTCTCATGCTTGTCAGGCATCTGTAGAGCGATGCTGGTCAGCCATTGCTCGGTTTTACGACGGGTTGGGCTGGCGCCCAAACATTTTACGACGGGGTGGGCTGGCGCCCAAACATTTTACGACGGGTTGGGCTGGCGCCCAAACATTTTACGACGGGTTGGGCTGGCGCCCAAACATTTTACGACGGGTT
>CAYNXM010000008.1:0-17645 GCA_964401105.1 uncultured Lyngbya sp.
GTGTTTATTGGTCGATTATCTTCTGTTATCGTCACGGCTTTAGGGGCAATTGCTGCCTTTTTTGCCACCGATGTTGCCACTGTTTTCCGCCTGGTGATTGCCATTGGAACAGGTTCTGGTTTGATTTTGATGTTGCGCTGGTTTTGGTGGAGAATTAACGCTGCGGCTGAATTAACGGCAATTGTGGCTAGCTTTTTGGTGGGGATGGCAACCAGTTTAATTCCGGCGTTAACCATTGCAGATTTTGGCTTACGCATCCTATTTATTACCGTCTGTGTGACCGCGTTATGGGTGATTGTCCTATTTTTAACCCCACCGGAGTCAGCAGAAACCTTAGAGACATTTTATCGTTTAGCCCGTCCGGGGGGTATTGGTTGGCAAACTCAACGACAACAAACAGGGGTATTACCTGCCCAAGATTTAACCACAGATATTCAGAAAGTATTAGCGGCTATTTTATTATTATTTGGCGCATTATTTGCCGTCGGTGGTTTTCTATTGTTACAGCCGATAGTCGGTTGGGTGGCTTTAATTCTTGCTGTTATCGGTGGCATCAGTTTACGTCAATTGAATAAAGTAAAAATGCGTCCGATGCCCCGTCCTGGGTTAGAAGATGACGATATTCGGGAATAAATTAATCATTTCTGCAAATGTACTCCTTTCAAGTAATACCATTTCTCTATAAAAGCGAAGCATCCTTATCCTGTGGTCTCCCTCTTATATTATTTCTCTATAATATTACACTAAATTTAGCACCCCCTATAGTCCCCCTCCTCCCCCCTTTACAAGGGGGGACACAGGGGGGTGGGGAGGCGACAGCCGGGGGTTAATAAGTGGCTTGTATAACAAACTTTCAGACTAAAATCAACTGACTGGATTTTAATTCGATCTTCCAAGGCAAAGCATTCTGTTTAATCACTTTCCAGTTATCCTTAAACACTTCAGCTTGTAAATGATAGTCGGAAACATTGATTGCAGGACTATGCAATTTCAGATATAACGTAACTCGATGCTGAGTTTCACTGGTAGCTGCTAACCAACAATCAAAAATATTTCGATTTTTAGTGATTTCAAGGGAAGAATATGACGATAAAAAAGTAATTTGATGGGCGCGAATTCCCACTTGTGTTAAATGACTGGGAACAGGTTCAATCGTATGAAGAATACAATCCCAATCTACTGCTTTCACTTGATGATTTGTGACAGCAAAGGCGAGGGAAAAGTTCTTACATCCCGTTACCTGTGCTACTCTAAAACAACTGGGATGTTCAAAAATATCATGCTTTGAACCTTGGTCTAAAATCTGACCTTTATCAATAACCAGTAAGTTCTCACAGACCCGATAAGCTTCTTCTAAATTATGAGTAATAAACAGAGTAATACCTGGATAAGAAGTTAACGTTAATCTTAATAACTTTTCCATGCGATCGCGTAAATAAGTATCTAAGGCGGAGAAGGGTTCATCCAATAATAATACTTCGGGTTCACTGGCAATAACCCTGGCTAATGCGACTCTTTGCTGTTGACCGCCGGATAATTCATTGGGATAACGATGACCTAAATCGACTAAATCTACTGCTATTAATTGTTGTTCTATTTGATATTTTATTTGCAAATTAGATAATTTTTTCGGTAAAGAGAAAGCAATATTTTCAGCCACTGTTAAGTGAGGAAATAGGGCATAGTTTTGAAATAAATAGCCGATTTTTCGAGAACGACTGGGGCAATTAATACCTTTATCCGAATCAAATAACGTTTTGCCATTTAGCACAATTTTACCTTTATCTGGGTTTTCTAATCCAGCAATACAACGAAGAATTAAGCTTTTTCCAGCCCCCGAAGCCCCTAACACTCCTAAGGGTTGACCATTCGTTTTAAAAGAAATATTCAGACTAAATCCAGGCAATTGCTTATGAATATCAACCATTAACTGTTTTTCTAATAAATGATAATTTTCTAATTGACAACTCAATTCTTGATTAACATTAAATTGATGATTATATGTCTGTTTTATATTGCGTTCTTTTGACACCCAATTCACGACTGTGATAATTGCTAAAGAAATCACTAAAATCAGACTAACCCAAGCCAAAGCTTCATTCATTTTTCCGGCTTCTGCTGCAAAGAAAATAGCAATAGGAATCGTTTGAGTTTGACCAGGAATACTACCTGCTAACATTAATGTAGCGCCAAATTCCCCAAGCGATCGCGCAAAAGATAATAATATTCCAGCAATGAGTCCAGGCTTAGCTAAAGGAAGAATAATTTTCCAAAAAATTACCCATTCTGAACCTCCTAAAGTTTGGGCAGCAGCAATTAAGGTTTTATCAATTTGTTGAAATGCAGCTAAAGCCGTTTTATACATTAATGGAAAAGCAACAATTGTAGCCGCAATTACGGTTGCATACCAAGTAAAAACAACAGATAAATTTAAGAATAATAAAAGTTGTCCTATAGGACTATTACGACCCAATAAAAGCAGAAGTAAAAAACCGACAACAGTAGGAGGTAAAACTAAAGGGGCTGTTAAAAGAGTATCAATTAATCCGGTATATTTACCTCGATAATTTAGCATTAATCGAGCCGCAATAGTTCCTAAAAAAAATGTAATTAAGGTAGAAAGAAGGGCAGCCCTAAAAGATATCCAAGCGGGAGAAAAATCTGTAATCACCTTTTGAATCCTCAAATAATTATCAGGTTAATTTGTTTCTCTAAATCCCAACTGTTCAAATACTGTTTTGATAGTATTACCCGAAATAAATGTAACAAATGCAAGAGCCGCTTCCAGATTTTTACTCTCTTTGAGCACAGCAATAGGATAAATAATTGGGGAATGAGAGTCTATCGGCGCTGTAGCTATAATATCAACTTGAGTAGAGAGTTTAGCATCAGTTTTATAAACAATTCCAGCATCAACATTTCCGGTTTCAACATAACTCAATACCTGACGAACATCTTTAGCATAGACTAACTTAGACTGTAGTGAATTAAACAAATTCATAGAGGTAAGAACTTCCTTAGCATATTTTCCAGCAGGAACACTTTCTGGTTCACCCATAGCAATTTTTCGGATAGTATTGCGGGTTAAATCTTCAAAACCAGTAATTTTTTTTTCTCCTTTGGGTACAACTAAAACCAGACGATTTGTTAATAAATTTTTTCGTGTTCCTGGAAGTAATAAGCCTTTTTCTTCTAGTGCATCCATTTGTTGAGGAGAAGCTGAAATAAACACATCAATCGGCGCACCTTGTTCAATTTGTTGTTGTAAAGAACCGGAAGAACCGAAATTATAGGTTAATTTAATCTCAGGCTGTTGTTGAGTATAGAGTACTTTAATTTCTGTCAGAGTTTCACTCAAACTAGCAGCAGCAGAAACAATAATTTGAGAAGATACGGCGGGGGAAAATAGTAAATAATTAGAGGATTGATCTTGTTGATTTTTAAAAACTTGATGAAAGCTGAATAGAAGAGTAATAGATAGAAAAAAGATGAATAAAAATCTAAAATATCGCCGACGATATTTGATGAAATGATGAGATTTGATCAATAATGTAAACAAGACAAACTGAGACAAATAGAACTAATAGCAATTCATGGGTGATGTTACCACGGATAACCCCCTGTAGTCCCCCTTGCCAAGGGGGACGGTGACAGCAGGGAATAATCAATTTAGTGCAATATTATAGAGAAATGGTATTAGAAAACCTAAGTCCTACTCCCCCGGTGCTACACATCAACATTATTTAACTGCTGGTATCCGTTTTTTATAACTTTTTAATCATTCAAAAATTCATTTTCTCCTGAATGTTACCACAAATCCTTGTAGTGACTGACAACATTATAATAAAAGTCACCCGGGGTAATACCATGTCAGATGCAAATCAAGTTACAATCAAAGATTTAAAGATTACCGGCCCATTGGCAGGAAAGAAATTAGAAATTCAATTTGACCTCAAACCCATTGAGGAAAAAAAGGAAAAAGACAAAGACAAAGATAAAGATAAAAATCAAAATCAAAATCAAAAGAAAAATCCAGAGAAAAAATCATCTGATGGGGTAGGTTTAGGAGTCTTATTCTTTTTGCTATTTGCTCTGATTTTTATGCTGGGTCAAACAGGAGGTTTTAGCTCTCTGAATTACTCTGAAGCTGAGACTCAAAGAAATATTCAGTATCGCTACCTACCCGCTCTTCGGTAAATTCTCCTTGAATTTATTAAAAAATCATCTCCTTTGAAACCCTCTTCACATCTACTTCAATCAATTTTAGAGAGCATATCATTACCCATTACCTCAAACGATTAAATACTCGGAGCCAGCCAGCCTCGAGTAAAGTAGTAAAATGTCGCGAAATATTCTTCTAAAACTCGAGTGGTTAATAATAATGCTTCCGCACTGGGGGCAAAATCAGCACCAGTCACCCGTCGGCTGAGTTTTTCTTGAGAAATAAACGTATAAAAGTTAGTCGGTGCAGGAATCACTTTTAGTCCAACACGGGCAAATGTTAGACTCGCCCGTCGCATTTCTAAAGCGGATGTGACTAAAATAACAGTTCGTCCTAAATTCAATTTATCCATCAACTTTCTAATCTCAACTGCACTATTTCTTAACGTGCCGCCGTGAGGATCGATAATAATATCTTCCGAGTTAACCCCCATATAAACCAGCAAGGTTTTAATATCATCGGCTTCTAAAATCGGTTGTAGTAAATCTTGTCTAAATCCGGCACTAACAATAATAAATCCCGAGAGATTTTCCCGATATAAATGAGCCGCATAAGGAATGCGATCGCCTGTTTTCGTTAATTGAATTTGAGTCCGATAAGGTAATTTGGGTTCAGTTGTGCCTTGCCCAATTAACACAATAGCCCCCGCTTGTTCTCCGCAACATAAATCGGTTTGAACTGTCCGAATAGAAGCTTTTTCTAGTGCTTGAGCTAGCCAATCTGCCACAAACGGAGTACTAGAAGTAATCAATATTAATAACGTAATTAAAATTAAAGTAGGCCCCGGTGGAGCCATGACAATTTCGTCTTTATCATCCGTTTTTTGCCTTCTAATCGTTGTACTCGCAACAATTAATAATAGAATAGATAAGCCTAATGGTTTAACAAAAACAGAGAGTAAACCTAAG
Organism: uncultured Lyngbya sp.; assembly: GCA_964401105.1. Classification (GTDB taxonomy): domain Bacteria; phylum Cyanobacteriota; class Cyanobacteriia; order Cyanobacteriales; family Microcoleaceae; genus JAAURB01. The sequence continues at coordinate 5,131 of CAYNXM010000008.1, forward strand.
ATGACGATGCCAACGACACTATCAGGAGCAATTAAGGATAAAATCAGTAAAGCAAAAGTAATAATATAAATCAGTTGCAAGACAATGCTACTTTTCCTTACCCCTAAAAGCTTCCATAACTTCGAGAGAATAAAGCCAATCAGCAATAATAATAATAGCCGGGTCAGCAGTACAAACATAGATTCACAGAGTCATTCGTAATTCGTTATTGGTGAGGTGTTATTTGAGGGAATTGGACAATCAAGAAGATCCCTCCCCTCTGGAGTTTGTCACTTCCCTCATTTAATCCCATCAACTTTATTGTTAATCCTATTTCAGTTGTTGTTTAATCGCTTCTACAACGGTTTCAATGATCTTTACCCGAGCATACTGCTTATCATTCCCTGCTACAATTGTCCAAGGAGCAGTAGGAGTATGGGTTCGCTGAATCATTTGATTAACAGCAACCTCATATAACGACCATTTTTCCCGATTGCGCCAATCTTCCTCCGTCAGTTTATACCGCTTAAAGGGGTTATTTTGACGTTCGTTGAACCGTTGCAGTTGAACATCTTGATCGATGTGTAACCAAAATTTGACTAAAATATAACCCGCTGTGGTTAACTGTTCCTCAAATTCATTAATTTCCCGATAAGCCCGTCGCCACTGGGGTTCTGTGGCAAAGCCTTCCACTCGTTCAACCATCACCCGTCCATACCAACTGCGATCAAAGATAGCAATTTTTCCGGCAGGGGGTAAGCCTCGCCAAAACCGCCAGAGATAATGATGGGCTTTTTCCTCATCGGTAGGGGCGGCAAAAGCATTCACTTCATAGCTGCGAGGATCGAGAATATCCGTTAACCGTTTAATGGCACCCCCTTTTCCCGCAGCATCCCAGCCTTCAAACAAAATTAATATAGGCAGTGGAGTATGATAAATGTGTTGCTGTAACTTACCCAGTGCAGCCTGTTGTTTCGGCAATAACTTTTTATAGGCTTTATCAGAAAGAGATTGACTCAGATCCACTTGTGCCAAGGGATTCGGTTCTGTGGGTTCTAACTCTTGTTGGGGTGGTGTGGTCAGTGGGGGGGGTTGAACCTCTAATCGATCCAGGTTTGCTTTAATCGTTGCGACCATGGTTGAGAGTACCTTAATCCGGGCCCAACGCTGATCGTTGCCTTCGACCAAAGTCCAAGGGACAGCACCCGTACTGGTATGAATCACCATTTCCTCAGCATAGGCGCTGTAGGTATCAAAATGTTTTTCTTGTTGCCAATCTTCAGGACGAACTCGCCACGCAGTTAACTCATCTTTTTCTGCTTTCTTCAGACGCTGCTTCAGTTCCTTTTTACTCAGATGAATCCAAAATTTCGCCATTGCTACCCCATCATCCACCATCTGGCGTTCAAAAGCATTAATTTGTCGCATCGCCATGGGTACATCAGCCTCAGATAAGCGTTTAAATAGCCGATCTTCCAACACATGGGTATACCAACTATGATAAAATATACCCAACTTGCCCTGGGCGGGTAGGTTTTGCCAAAAACGCCACATAAACGGATAACGGCGTTCGGTGCGAGTCGGTGGCCAGATGGGATGGACTGTGAATCCTCGGGGGTCCATATAACCGACCATTTTCTTGACTAATGCCCCTTTGCCCGCTGCCGCCCAGCCTTCGAGGACAATGACCACAGGCAGTTTCTGTTCCCAACAACGACGTTGTAGCGATCGCAATTCTCGCATCAAAGCTTCAATTTGGCTTTTATAGGCTGTTTTATCGAGGGAAAGGTCTAAATCTAACGTATCTAGCATTGACGAGGACTCCACTTTGTCACGAGTATAGTTTAGCAGTGTGTTTTTTTATTCGCCTCAACTCATCACTCGTTCATCAGTGTAGGGGAGTAGGAGGGAATAAAATCAGATTAAGTTTAATAATTTTATCTGTTTTTGCAGGTTTTATTCATTGAAAATTATTCAATTTTGGAAAAAATGACAAGCTCAAATTTCAGCAAAATATTAAAATTTAGTAGAATCATTTTAGTTAAAATTAATACTGGGCGTTAAAAATGTCAGAGAAAAACTTAGGATTACAAAAGCAATTTTATTGGGTTCATTCTTTGCGCTCCCAAGTCATCCCAACAGGAGAATGTATTTATGCGGCAAATATCAGCCAGTCAAATCAGGGGATTGGCAACTAATCTTGAAGTTGAATTAAATCGATTAAGACAGTTAGAACTAGGAATGGATTTAGTTAAAACTGAGATTGTCAAAGATCCAGAAAGAGCATTTATTTATTATGAAAGTTTAGCACTCAAGCTTCATAACTTTTATACGGGCTGCGAGCAAATTTTTAGATTAATTATTACTGAGTTCAACCAGACTTTCCCTTCGGGCTATGATTGGCATAAACGACTTTTATATCAGATGGCAAATCAACCAGAAGAAATGCCAGCGTTATTAAGTCAAAAAACAGTAATAGGTTTACAGGCTTTTCTGGAATTTCGTTATATTGTCCGTCATATTTACGGCTTTGAACTCGATTTGCAACGAGTTGAAAAACTTGTTAAAACTTATCCCTCTGTGTGGCATCAGTTTAACCAAGAAGTGCGACAATTTATACATAAATTGCGAGATTTAGCTGAAGATATTGAAAATAATTTAATCTAAAATTAGCGATTACAGTAATATCAGATTTGCTGACAATCAGAAAGTAATGATCGATTTGATGATGAAATTGGGCAAACTTGAGGAGATGATGTAGTTAGGAGAATTTAGTAATGGTGCAAAATGCAAAGAAACAGCCCGGTCAAAGTCGGAAACGGTTAATTCGGGTAATTACATTAATATCAATGTTAGCTTTTCTAGGACGCATCGGATTTTCTACTCTTAAACCTTTAATTGATGGGTTGAATCAACCCTCACCCGCTGAAACTAGCGAAGTCGATATTAATACACAGTTAAAAACCCAAGAACGAGGTTATCAAATAGTACTGGAACGAGAACCTGAAAATCAAACGGCGCTAGAGGGATTGTTGAGAGTCCGGTTAGAGATGAATGATAAACAAGGCGCAATTGAACCGTTAGAAAAGCTGATTGAATTGAATCGGGAAAGAGAAGATTATCAAGCATTATTAAAGCAATTAAAATCATAAAAATAAAGATTAAATTAGCGTTTATTTTTAAATTTAAATCAGTCAATATTCTTGATAAATTTGAATTACATTATCATCTGAAAATCAAGAGACAATTTTTCACAGAAGAGGCTACACTAACGCGACAAAAACAGCAAATAAGTTGGTTAAAATGGAATCAGATAGCTTAGGATAGAGATGATTTCAATCGTAACGTTACTAGAGAATGCGATACGTGCTGGGCACAGGCGCATGCCTTCGCCTCAATTGAGAAGATTTTGTAGATCAAGATTTTATGATTAAAAAAAACTACTCATACCAATTTATGGGTGATATTGCCACAGGTAACCCTCTGTCGTCCCTCTTGCTAAGGGGGACAGCCACAGCAGGGGGCGATCTGGGAAAGTACAATATTATGGTATCAAATATGGGGGTGGTGAAAGCAGACTTCAAGTGTTTGCATCAAGTCAAATTAGAGAGGTATAGTTTAAGTCTGACTCAAGAGTTGATATATCTGTCACTTTTATAATCTGCCTTAAACTGTAAATGAAAATTGCAATTATCACTTCTGGATTTCTACCTGTTATTGATGGTGTAACAGTCAGTAGTTGGGCAAGGCTGCAAAAATTAAGTCAGTGGGGACATCAAGTCTTATTATTTTGTCCAGACTACAGTCAATTAGCAAGTATTTATCCCAATTGGAAAGATTATATCGGTTCTATTTTGCCGGGAGTAAGGGTAATTAATTTACCCAGTACACCATTTATGGACTTAGATTTTGAACGAAATGTTGCCTTTTGGGCTTATCCTCAGTTACAAAAAGAACTCAAACAATTTCAACCGGATATTGTTCACGTCGATGAACCAGAACGCCTATTTTTTGGCTTTTTTCGGATACCAGGCATTAACTACAGTAAAAGTGCAGGAATTCCCTGTGTTAGTTTTTTTAGAACCAATTTTCTAGATTACGCAGAAGATTATTTTCCACTATTTCCCGAAGCCATTACTGCCATTCATTGGATTTTTAAGCATATTTTTATATGGATTTATAACGCCTACGATGTCACTTTAGTTTCTAGTCAGGTAACTCATCCTAAACTGATTGAAATGGGCATAAATAACACCCATTACGCTAATTTACTGGGGTTTGATGCCAGTCAATTTCATCCTAATCTCCGTCAAGCCGGATTTTTTCAACAATATTATCAACTGCCTGAAATCGATCAAAAAGTCAAACTAATCTTTTTAGGCCGGCTAACACCGGATAAAGGTTGGGATTTCACTTTAAAATTATTGCCAGATTTAGCAAAAGTAGTTAATCTCGATCGTGTAGCTTGGATTATTGCTGGAGATGGGCCGATGCGAGATCAAATCAACCAGCATTTTCAACAGTTTACATCCCATATTCACTTTTTAGGCCGGGTTACGCCAGAAAATGTACCTGCAATACTTGCAAATTGCGATCTTCATATCACCACTTCAGAAAAAGAAACTCGAGGACTCACCATCCTAGAAGCCTTTGCTGCCGGAATTCCAGTCCTTGCCCCCGCAGCCGGTGGAGTGATGGAAAATATTAAACCGGGATGGAATGGCTTACTTTATCAGCCTCAGAATACGGCAGATTTTATTCAACAGTTGAAACAGTTAATTGAAAATGCCAAGCTGCGTCAAAAAATGGGAAAAAATAGTCGCCAAGATATCAAAGAATTCAGTTGGGATCGGACGGTGGATAATCTCGTTAACTTGTGGGAAACACAGATTCGATCCAAACAAAAGATCAAGGGCTAAAACAGAGTCTCAATCAAAAATCCCCACCGCTTCATCATTAAAGGGGTAGGGAAAAAATACTAATAATATTATCTGTAATTAGTTCGTGCTAGGGTCAGGAAAAGTGCGCTTAAACTCCTCAATTAAATCATCAATTTCTTCGAGGGCTTGATTCACATCAATTCTGAGAGTTCCTAAATTCGGCTGTTCTAAAAGCCGGACAAGAGATTCTCGTTTACTCTCAATTACAGCAATTTTTTTTCGGATGTTTTCGGGAGACATCATTCTACTTCCTTTGTCATATCCAATCTACAGTATATCTATCTCGGCTTAAACTGTCAGAGATGAGGCGTTCTGTTTCTACTCAACCACGGTAAACCCTACCGTAAAAAGGGTGGACGTTTGATATTTGTCAGTTTACTCTTCGCCATTTGGGCTAAAAATCGCTTCAGAGTTTTCTTACGATTTTTCATAAATGCTCCCCAAAACCCAGGCTGAAACTCGTCCATTGTCTTGGCTAAAGCCCAGATATCAACCGCAACCATATCATATAGTTGCTCATCTTCCTGCTGAAGGGCACTGAGTTGTTCGTGCACTTTTTGTTTGCTCACCCCATTGTCCCGGTCTTGACTGCTATTCATCTTCAAAGATCCATTATCGAGAGGAAATCAGTAGTAACTACAGATAACGACTCAACAGATTTAAAAATCCTGAGTGTCATCTCACTTTATAATAACCGTCTATGCCATAGTATTTCTGGCTGTGTGATAATTAAATCGAAGTGATTGATGACTTTACCTAAAATGGCAAAATATTCAATCACTAGATTCTAAAATCAATAGTAAATTTACGTAGATTTTTAACGTTTTATGTTACGTCGTATTTCTTTAGCTCGATTCGGCTTGGTTGTGGGTGGCATTATTACCCTAATTGGATTTGTTGCTTACTTTGCTGATTATGCAACTCTCAATTTAGCCGGATTCTTTTATGGGATTCCTATTTTGCTCGGGGGGTTAGCCTTAAAAGCAGCAGAGTTAAAACCTGTCCCATTGACTCAGCCGACTTCTGAGGCAGTCTTAGCTTTGCGAGAGATTCAGGCTACCGAAACTCAAAATCAAGTTCGCTTAGATGTGACTCGATATCGTTATGGTGAGTCAGCCCACTTAATTGAGGCAATTGAACGCTTAGGACTTGGTGCAATTGATGAAGACCATCCCACCCTGATTGGCTTGCGAGAACAGCAAATAGAGGGGGCTTATGCCTTAGTTTTAGAGTTTGATTCTCCCTTTGTGTCTTTGGATGAATGGAAACAGAAACAAGAAAAAATTGCTCGCTTCTTTGGCCCTAATATTCGAGCAACAGTTACCTCAGTAGAGGATGAGACAGTAGAATTGGCCTTGATTACAGAATACAATGAAGGAGAACATGGGAACCCGGAGGGGGTCTAACCGAGTTCCCCGATTCTCGATCAACTCTCAGAATCACCGAAATCTGGAATCACCCATTGAGGAGGTGCCATCCGTTTTTTGCGGACTGCCTCCTCTGCCATGGCTAACATTGAATCTAGAGAAGTATTGTTAATAAAATCTTCGGCTTGATCGACATATTCTCGGTGAGGGCATTTGTCCCCTAAAACACAACCATTGACACAGGCTTCTGCACAGTTAATTGTTGTTTCCATGATTTTTAAGCTTATTGATGTCTAGTTTATCTTTCAGCTTACCCTCGATTTTGATAAATTGACAAAGTATAGTCACTCGCCCGAAATTGTGAGGATGCAAACATCATGAATAATTTGATACGACAGTTAAAGCGGTTACCTTGGCGATGGTTACTTCAGAATGCGGCGATCGCAACATTACTCTTGATTGCTATAGAATTACTCTTAAAGTTCGGGCTAGATGTAGACAGTTCCAATACTGTTGAAAGGGTATTAAGCATTCTATATGCTCCTCCTTTCGACTTAATTATACCGATTATAACTGCTATTGGCATGGGTGCATTCAGTGTTTATCTGTGTGAACGACAACAACCTTTTCTACTTAATAGTTCTACCCTATGGGCTTTAGTTTTTTGCTTACTATTGGGTTTGTTTGTTAAATCTCTCCTACCCGTTTTACCTTTTTTAACGAGTTTATCTTATTATGCTTTCATTGGTATTTTGGTAGGTGTCTTCTGGAAAGGACGACCGTACTGGCGGTAGACATCAGTGAGTTAGGGGTGATGTGCTGTTTACGATAAAATCAGATTCTTATCAATACAGATTTATGATTGGGCCTGATTTTTATTCAAGCCCTAATTAATAGCAAAATTACTAATGAGTTAACAGTATCTATTGATTCAGTTCGTCTTTCAAATAATGCTTTAGATGTTCAGATAAGCCGGAATTTTGACCAAACCGAGTGCTGCATAGTATGGCTTGCTGTAGATTACTCCCAAAAAGATTAGCACCTTGAAGATTAGTCCCCGATAAGTTTGTTTGATTCAGCAGGGTATGGCGAATACAAGCCCCCATTAAATTAGCTTCACTGAAGTCTGCCTTTTTTAAATTCGCACGAGTTAAATCGCAATGACTCAAATCTGCATTATTAAAGCTCGCTTGAACTAAATTAGTTCGGCGTAATAAAGCACTATTCAGATTAATTCCTATGGCATCAACTTGATTCAGATTCGCTTGATTCAGATTCGCATGAGTTAAATTAGCCCCTTTTAAATCGGCCCCAGTTAAGTTAGTCCGATATAAATTACTATGACTAAAGTTAGCCTGGTAGCAATAAGTTTGACTCAAATTTGTTTCTCTTAAATCTGCATCATACAAGTTTGCCTGCTGTAAATTAGCACCTGTTAAATTCGCTCCTTTTAAACGAGCATGACTGAGATTAGCACCACTTAAATCAACCCGTGTGAGATCGGCATATTCTAGATTGGCTCCAGATAAGTTAGCATTTCTTAAGTCAGTTTCTTGTAAATAAGCTGCCATTAAATTAGCTTGAGATAAGTTAGCCTGAGATAGGTTAGCGTAATTTAACTGAGCACTTGTTAAGATTGCCTTTTCTAAGTTGGCTTGTTGTAAATTAGCCCGATGTAAATTAGCTTTCACTAGACTAGATCCACTTAAATTAGTGAATGTTAAATTAGCAATAAGTAGACGGGCTTCATTAAAAACACTTTGGCTGAGATTCGCTTCACTTAAATTCGCTAGTCGTAAATCCGCCTGAATAAATTCTCTTTTTTGTAAATTGGTTTTGCGTAAGTCAGCTCCTCTCAAATCTTGGTTATTAAAGTTAGCGGCCTTGAGATTTGCTTGTCTTAAATCTTGGCCTTTAAGCTGACAAAAAAGCCGATAGTTATCAGAATCTGGACTGGAAAGAGACTCTTGAGAATCCACTTTAACGAGATGAAATTGAACGTTCGTTGTAAATAAAGTAAAAATCAGGTTAAAAATCTCTAAGAATTGAATAAATTTTTGACATTTTTCTTCTTCCAAGCCTTGATAATAACGAATTAGGCTAGCAATTTTTTGCTCTAGATAGTTTTGAGTAGCTCGAGAAATTAGAACGAGTTTGAGTAATAAGATTACTAAAATTAGATGGTTTGCTTGAGAATTTAATAAGCAAAAACATCGGGAAGGTTCTCGATCATTCTCAGTGGTTAAAACTTGAATCAGTTGCTGAGATAGTCTTGAAATAATTGAGCGATCAATTAGTTTATGAGAATAAGCAGACTCTAGTTTATCTAATTTTTGGCAAAACCTGTCCCGAATATAGGAAATAGGATATTGTCGTTCTGGCGAGAGCATTAGATAATTAAGCAAAGCCAGTTTAAAGTCAGAATAGTTGATCCCTTGTGTCTGCTCAATAAATAACTTTGCTTGACGCTCATAACTGATCATCTGCTGAGTTGAAAGTGCTTTTTTGATAACAGTAATTACATATTTTCCAAGCTTAGTCGGATTCTTGTTTAAATCAGAAAATGCAGTAGGAGACTCTGAACGAGTGACATACATTGCTAAATCAAATTTATATTTTTCTTGAATTTCTTTAGCCAACTTAAGTGCTGCTTTTCGCTGTTTTTGAGGAACATCTGGATTGAGGGCTGATGGGCTTAGTAAATAAGATTCATAACGATGTGTCCAACTTTGTGTATGACTCAAAGCACAGTTACGAAGGGTTTGATAATCTGGCGTTTGAATAAAATTATAGAACCATTTTCTTAAACAATTAATAGTAGGAGAAATATATGTTTTTGTTTTTTCTATTGATGTTTCTACTGTATAGACTAGCTTTTGACTCGCTTCGTGATTACGACTTATATTCCAATTATTAATTAAAATATAAAAACAACGTTTAAGAGTTTCCTGAAATAAATTTTCATCTTTTTCAATTAAAATCCAGTTTAAGGCTTGAATATTATCAGAATAGCTTGAAGAAGATAGATAGAGAAATATTTGTTCAAATTCATCAATGACCTTGTCTGCATCCCATTGATTTACAATTTCGATAAAAAAACTATAAATTGTTTGCTGACAATGATGAGTATTCAGCGCTGTATATTCTTTGTTGGTATCAGCTTCAGAAGATACTAATGAATTGAACATAATCGTTGCACCCTTCGTTAAACTCAAGTCTATTGTACTTCAGCGTTAATGTTTTCAATCAGACTTCTACTGGAATGTTTCTCTTAAGAAATAATTACGCAGTATAGTTTGAGAAACTCATTTATCAATAAATACTGAAATTTAATGAATTCTATTAATTCCCCCTAAAATATTTCAGTAATTTTACAGAGATTGACGCGATTAATTTTAGAAAAAGCGACTAGATGTAGTCTGTGAATCTAACAAAATTGATCTATGTCTTAAAAGTCAACTCCCGTCACGGTTGAGTTTAGACTCCATTTTCATTCAAAGCATTTAACTCAACATATACCAACAAGGCGCTGAAGAGTCAATCTCAACGCTGTAGATTGACATAGTTCTCAATCAAGGGAACTTATGCAATAATTGCTTAGGCTAAGCTGAGATCAATTCAAAAGGATGGAGTGTGGATTCCGGAGCGCGTCTTTGTGGCTGAGAATCGCTCAATGCTGTGATGGATCGGGTTTTTGAGATTGTTTCTTGGGACTAGACTGAGAAAACTCTTGACTCAACGCCTCAAGGCTGGAAGACTCCACTTCAGGATCACGAGGCAATGGTAATGCAGTGGGGTTAGACTGTTCCAGCAACTCTCCTAAGGTTTGGGGAGATGAATCAGAGTCAGATTTAAATTGAGCTAAATTCTGTTGCAATTGAGCATATAGTTCTGCCAAACGAGGCACTGCATTCACAGATTGATCTGTGTTGGATAACGTTTCTGCCTCTTGTTCAATCGGTTCATCAGCTTCATCTAGAGTTTCTTCTAAACTCATTAGTTCAGTTTCTAAACGCTGTAATGTGCCGCGACCCACCAACAGTAAAGAGTCTACTTGATCTTCATCTTGATCGACAGGTAACAAATTTTCATGGGGAGAAGCCAGAATATACTCCTGTCCATCCAAAGGCGGTTCTGGGGAGTCTAGATGAATCGCAGTATCTAATATACGCTCTCGAGCAGGTTCTGTGTTGGGTTGGAATGAAACACGATCAAAAGAAGAGGTTTGATCAAATTGTAGTTCACCGAAAATATCACTTAAATCTTCATCCACAGCCGAAGAGTCCTGGGGGCCGATGACGGGCGGATTAATATTTTGTAGAGATTCTGTAGCAGTCTGGGGCGAGGAGTCGGCAAAATCGGCTAAAATCTCTGGAAAATCTATAGAAGTTGAAGGTAGAGAATAATCTGTCATTGCAGATAGTGGTTGAGTCTGCAATCGTTGAATTTCTGCCCTCATACGGTCTCTTTCTTGCCGTAATGCCTGAACTTCTATTTGAAGATGACTCAAGTTTTGAGCGAGGATTTCAGGGGGTTGAGGGTTGATGTTTTCCTGGGGATCTAATGCTATTGTGGGCTGATACTGGGGTGAGGCGAGTAGATAATCCCGAACTTGCTGCAAGACTTGACGAGATTGCACAACCCCTTCTCCCCAAACTAACAGAGGAATCGGAGGATTCAATTGATGTAATGCCTGATCTACTTGAGTGATCAGGGCTTGAATTTGATCGCTTGGATCGCTCACAATACCAAACCTCTCGGGAGAATTGCTCAAGAAAATGAAGTTTTCTAACTTTTCGGTGACTCTTTTCTATCATAAATGAGAATTTGCTCAGCGCGATCGCAAGTTGTGGTATTTTCACTCTGTTGAGTAAAACTTAAGCACTTAAAACCCTGGCTAGACGGGATTAAGTACTCTCCCCGGAGAAAGTTAACATCAAAACTTGATATCAATTAACAAGGAAATCAACAAATCGCTTTAGAATAAGATACTACCTGGCTTAATTGCCTATTGTCCGCATTACTGGCGGAAATTGATGTTCCTCGGTCTGTCTGTTGGATGAGGTGTGAAGAAAGTGATGGATCAGTTAAACCGATCTAGTAAAGTTAGAGTGGTAGTGAGCCTGATCACAAAAGATGAACGCTGATACTTTCTCTCAGCTCTTTCAACTCAACATGATTCAGGATAAAACCCTAGCTCACTGCTGAAGCGAAGTACAGCATGATAACCTCATGGTAGAACGGTATACCTCCCGCGAGTCTCAATCTGATATCGTTGACATGATTCTTTCCACGTCGTTTTTTCAGGGCTTACCAGAAGAAGCGTCAGAGAAAGCCACTGCCCATATTGTCGGCCGAACTCATCCCGCCAATCAGGTCATTTTGTTAGAAAATGATTGGGGAAGCTCCGTTTATTTCATCCTCAATGGCTGGGTTAAAATTCGTACCTATAATCTTGATGGCAAAGAAGTCACCCTTAATATCTTGGGTAAAGGAGAAATCTTTGGAGAAATGGCCGCCTTAGACGAAGTTCCCCGCTCTACTGATGTGATCACCTTGGCCCCAACATTGATTGGGAATATGCCTGCTCAGGATTTCGTCGAACTGATTAATACAGAACCTCTGGCTGGAATTCGGCTGGCTCAGTTGATGGGGCGACGCTTACGCCAAGTGAACCGACGGTTGCGCCTACGGGAGTCTGATAGCACCTCTCGAGTTGCAGATATTCTATTATTCCTGGCTGAAGGACAAGGAAAAACCACTGACACAGGTACAACCATTCCCAATTTACCCCATCGGGAACTGAGCGGTTTGAGTGGTTTAGCTCGGGAAACCGTGACCCGAGTTCTGAGTAAATTGGAAAAGAAAGGACTGATTAAGCGCGATCGCGATTTTTTGAGTATTCCTGATGTCCATGCTTTAGAACGGATGTTAGTCTGACATCCTCCCGACTCTGATTGCGTACAATACAGAACGGGGTTCCCAACTCAACCATCAAACTTATCCAACAAGCTTTCGTCATCCCACGGCGAAAGAACGATGAGCCAGACGCTGAATTCTTCGATGACAGCGCCAGCCTTTTTTCGACATTAGCTATCCCGCCGGGAAGCCCCGCGCTATACCGCAGGTTAGCGTCGGGATGAAAGGCGGGGCAGGTTCTATGCATCTCATCAATTATCATCAGGCTTGAGTCGTGCTAAAATAGTATCATGACTTTAACGATGAACTA
>CAYNXM010000009.1:0-3770 GCA_964401105.1 uncultured Lyngbya sp.
TACCAATTCTTTAAAATATTGCCTTTTATAAACCCCCGGCAGCTCGCCTCCCCCACCCCCCTGTGTCCCCCCTTATAAAGGGGGGAGGAGGGGGACTACAGGGGGTAATGGATTGAGTGCATGATTACAGAGAAATGGTATTACAAGTATTTTTCACGCCCAGAGCGAATCGATGATAATTAAAGTTGTCCATTTTATTTTGAAGTGCCGAATGTGGGATTTAATGCTCTGTTCCTAGCTCAATCGTTGAGATTTGTTAGGGAGCGCGTGGTTGAGCCATCCTGCTTTTCTACTCTGGTCTTGAAATGCGATACGGGCAAGTCCACGCCGAAGCGAACACTTACCCGTTCCTTAGTTGAAGTGCGACCCATACAGTCGCGCCTCAAGTTAATTAAATATTGGCACTGCCGAAGAGAACATCTTCAGGTGTTAAAGGATTAATATCGGTTAGGGTTACAGAACTGTTTGAGATGCCAGAGAACCCGATTAGAGTATTGGAACCACTGGGGGTGATGTTTAGGTCACTAAACTCATCAATACCATCGATATTAAACCACAGTTGATCGACACCTTGTACAAAGTTTTCGACAATATCATCACCGGATGGCTTTGTAATGTTGAACAAGTCTGCACCTGTACCACCAGAGAGAAGTTGATCTGCTGGGGTATTGTTAACCAAATTGACCGAGTCAGGGGTAACTGCAATTGAATCAATTCGTGCGCGTTCGCCTTGATGATGATCCGCTTCAAGTTTAATCTCATCACCCGGTTCAAGAGTCAGGTCAAAGGTTTTGCTGACCAAATTGTTGGCATTGGCGCGAGTTCCACCTAAGTTTTGATCGAGGATTGCCTGTCCCATTTCAACGTCGTTAACCAACACTTTAATAGTTGATTCACCATCGACTTCATCGAAAGCGTTTACCGTCAGGGTATAGTTACCTGCTACACCCTCAAAGGTGGTAGAAGCACTACCCTCGTCACCCTCTATGGCAATGAGTTGACCCCCAGAAGCAAAATCCTTCGATTCAATTGTATAGTTGTTCAACAACAGATCTTCTGCTTCTGTGAAGTAGACGTTAGCGTCAGATGTTGGAGGAGTTGGAGGAGTTGGAGGAGTTTGAGGAGTTTGAGGTGCAGGATCTTTCGGGCCTTCAAAAGAATTGAAATAGGAACTGGGGTCATTATCGCTGAGTCCTGCAACGTTGACTGTCCCAATATTTTGATAGGAGTTATCAAAGTCAATTTCAGTGATAGCACTACTACCGCTAAAGAAGACTTCCATGCGGCTGACATCAATATCATCCATAGAGACAATTTGGAAACTGTTGTCACCCAGGGTTTGCAACTCATAACTATCAATTACATTACCCGCAGCATCAAAGGTGGTGACTGTTGTACCGTCATCATAGGTATCTACATCCAGCACACCAATTTGATTCACCCGTACTGGGGTATCCCAATCAAAGGTAATTGTACCGCCTTCACGCGCGTCATCGGGGTCAGTGGGATCTCCATCTTGAGACAAAATCAATACTTGACCTTGAGGGATACTGTTTTCACCCGGTTTACCAGCGCGACCGCCGAAGCCATTACCGGGGCCACCAAAGTTGTTGTGAGGAGTTCCTAAATCATCGTCAGGGTCACCTGTGGGGTTGGCTGAGTCGAAGATCATCAGGCCATTCACCCAGTCGGTGGAAATGCTAACCCCTGATAAGCCAGCGTTAATAGTGTTGCCTTGGTCACCCGCAACGAACTGTTCAAAGTCCATAACAACGTTGAGATCTTGTGCCGCTTCACTGGCGGTATATATCCAAGTTTCACCCGGAGAAAGGATATTATCACCATCATCACTACTCGTATCGAGAATAGGAATAACGCCTTGGTCGTCTGTGACTTCAATCTCATCAACGTTAAAGGCAAGTTCACCCGTATTAGTGACTTCATACGTCCAGGTAACCGTTTCTCCTGCCGCGACAAGTGCCGCTTCGGCTAATGTATCTGCATCAATACCGTTAGTGAATTTCTCGATATCGATACCGGGAGTCAAAATAGGAACGTCTTCGTCGTCTTCTTTCGGTGGAGTTTGGTCAGTTGTAACCGTCACCGTATTATCAATATCCCCATCCCCATCCGGATTACCATTAGTATCAATACCGTTATTATCGATATCAGCTTGAGTCACAGTGTAGGATTCATTGTAAACCCAAGTTTCACCGACTTGTAGGATATTATCCCCGTTATCTCCACTATCCGGTGTGCCTAAATCTCCACCCAGTAACGGATCATCAACTGTAACGTTAGTGAGGCTGGTATTACCTGTATTCTCAACAGTAATCGTGTAGTTAATCACATCCCCCGCTTCATCTACAGAAGAGACATCAGCAGTTTTGGTAATGGTAATGTCAGGATCAACAGTTAATGGTACATCCTCATCATCAGAAATCGGATCTGTTTGGTCACTAACAGCCACGGCTGTATTATCAATTTGACCTGCTAGAACATTATCGGGTTCTAAAGTTCCGTCACTATCAATATCGGCTTGAGTAATAGCGTAACTGGTAGAAACAGTTTGACTCTCTCCCGGTGCTAAATCACCAATGTTAGTATTAGTAGCTGTTAAGGGGTCAGTCACTGTCACATTAGTCAGAGTAACAGAACCTGTATTTGTGACCACCAAGTCGTAGTCAATAATATCTCCAGCAGCATTAAGAATACCATCGCCTGCCGTATCAATTCCAGTGACTACTTTATCAAAAGTCAGTTCGGGAGGATTGTCTAATGGTACATCTTCATCATCAGAAACCGGATCAGTTTGGTCACTATCAGCGATCGCTGTATTATCAAGTTGACCCGGTAAGAGATCATCAGGTTCAAGAGTTGCGTTACTATCAATATCTTCTTGAGTGATAGTGTAGCTGGTAGAAATAGTAGCAGTCGCATTCGGTATCAAGTCGCCAATATTGGCATTGACTTGTGTTAATGGATCGGTAACCGTGACATTAGTTAGAGTTTGGTTACCTGTATTCGTAACAACTAGATTGTAATCAATGATATCTCCAGCTTGATTAAGAATACCATCGCCTGCCGTATCAACTCCAGTCACAATTTTATCGAGAGTTAACTCAGGATTGAGTTCTACAGGTACATCTTCGTCATCTTCTTGAGGCGGAGTTTGGTCACTATCAGCGATCGCCGTATTATCTATTTGACCGGGAAGTAGATCGTTAGGTTCTAAAGTCGCGTTACTATCAATATCTGCTTGAGTGATAGTGTAGCTAGTCGAAACAGTTTGACTGACTCCCGGTGCAAGATCGCCAATGTTAGTATTAGTAAGCGTTAATGGGTCAGTAACTGTCACATTAGTCAGAGTAACAGAACCTGTATTAGTAACAACTAAGTCGTAGTCAATAATATCTCCGGCAGCATTAAGAATACCATCACCTGCCGTATCAACTCCAGTAACAACTTTATCGAATAACAAGCCTGACTGTGGATCTACAGGTACATCTTCATCATCGTCTTCAGGTGGCGTTTGATCCGTTGTGACCGTGGCGATATTATCAATATCCCCGTCATTATCGCCGTTACCATTAGCATCAATACCGTTACTGTCGATATTGTCTTGGATAACAGTGTAAGATCCTGTGTAAGTCCAGGTTTCATCAACATCAAGTTCACCGTCTCCATCTGTATCTCCGGCAGGGCCTGTTAAAGTTTCTAGTAAAGGATCAGTTACTGTGACGTTGGTGAGGTCTACATTACCTGTATTC
>CAYNXM010000010.1:0-36938 GCA_964401105.1 uncultured Lyngbya sp.
GAAGATCCAGAAGCGCTCGTCACCTATGTAAATTATCCCAGCACTGAGTATTTACAACTTCCATTTATTGATTTTGTCTGTTTCAACGTCTATCTCGAGTCTGAGGATAAACTAAAAGCCTATATAGCTCGTCTCCAAAACCTCGCTGGTAACCGACCCTTGGTGATGGCTGAGATTGGCTTGGATAGCCTTAGAAATGGGGAAGCGCATCAAGCCCAAGTACTCGACTGGCAAATCCGAACTATTTTTGAGGCGGCTTGTGCAGGATGCTTTGTGTTTGCCTGGACGGATGAATGGTATCGAGGCGGCTTTGAGATTGAAGACTGGGACTTCGGCTTAACGAATCGACAACGACATTCTAAACCGTCTCTCTCAGCAGTCAGTCAAGCCTTTGCTGACGTACCGTTTCCTGCTGATTTATCCTGGCCTTCGATTTCCGTTGCGGTTTGTTCCTATAATGGAGCCGCTACAATTGGGGAAACTTTAGCAGTCCTAGAACAACTAGACTATCCTGACTATGAAGTCATTGTAGTAGACGACGGTTCCACCAATGGTGTGGCAGCGATCGCCCAACAATACGATGTACGGCTAATCGTTCATTCCCACAACCAAGGACTCAGTGCAGCCCGCAATACCGCGCTCAAAGCCGCTACGGGTGAGATTATTGCCTATATTGATGATGATGCCTATCCTGATCCCCACTGGCTCAACTACTTGGCGGTAACTTTCCTCAATGGCAATTGGGTAGGGGTGGGCGGCCCCAATATTCCTCCCCCTGGTGATGGTTGGATTGCTGATTGTGTTGCTAACGCTCCGGGGGGGCCGATTCATGTCTTACTCTGCGATCGAGAAGCGGAGCATATACCCGGTTGCAACATGGCTTACTGGAAAAGTTGTCTTCAAGACATTGGTGGCTTTGATTCCCAATTTCGAGCGGCTGGAGATGATGTCGATATTTGCTGGCAACTTCAGCAACAAGGATGGAAGATTGGTTTTAGTCCCGCCGCAGTGGTTTGGCATCATCGCCGCAACTCGATAAACGCTTATTGGAAACAACAACAGGGATATGGTAAAGCCGAAGCGTTGCTGGAACAAAAATGGCCCGATAAATACAACGCAGTCGGTCATTTAAATTGGTCGGGGCGACTTTATGGTCAAGGACTGGTAAAAATGCTTGGCTTATCCCCAACCCGGATTTATCATGGCAGGTGGGGCAGTGCATTATTTCAATCAATCGATCAACCCGCTCCCAGTTTGTTAAGTTCTCTGTCCGTCATGCCAGAATGGTATATTATCTTGTTGATACTGGCAGGGCTGGCAAGCCTAGGGGGAATTTGGCAGCCAATGCTCTGGTTCATTCTACCTTTGGCAGCGGGAATAACTGTTTCTGTGATTCAAGCGGTTTGGAGTGCAACCCACGCCAGCTTCACCACTCAACCCCAATCGTTCTTAACACGGATTCAACTGTACAGCCTAACAACAATACTCTATCTGATTCAACCTCTAGCAAGACTTTGGGGTCGCTTCAGTTTCGGTTTAACCCCTTGGCGCAGGCGGGGGACAAACGGCTTCAAGTTACCCAGAACTCGGCAGATTTGCCTCTGGAGTGAATCTTGGCAAAGTGCCGACCATTGGCTGGAGAAATTAGAAGGGCAACTGCGGCAACAGGGCGCTATCCCCTTACATGGGGGTGATTTTGAACGCTGGGATTTAGAAGTTCGCGGCGGCTTGTGGGGTCGCTATCGTTTACTGATGACCCTGGAAGAACATGGGGATGGTAAACAGTTAATCCGATTTCGTTCTTGGCCAAAAGTAACCTCGGCGGGATGGATTTTGATGGGGCTACTGCTACTGCTGTTGGGGGCTGCGACTCTGGCTCAGGGCGGAATCATTTTTGCTATTCTGGGGCTGTTAGATTTGATTTTTCTATGGGTAATATTCCAAGATTGTGCGGTGGCGACGGCTGCTTATGTTCGTGCTGTTGAACAAATTGAAACTGAGATTTCAGCTCTATTGAAGAACAATACTAACCAATCTGATCAAACCGTTAATCTGGCAATAGAACCAGTGAAGGTAGAAAAGTAATGGGAAATTATTCGGATCTGAATCTATTAAAACGACTGATTCCTCAAATTCGAGCTTACTGGATTCATATTTTAGGGCTATTCTTACTGAGCTTATTTTCTGTGCCACTCGCTCTATTACAGCCCCTCCCTTTAAAAATTGCGGTTGATAGTATTATTGGCTCAGAACCCTTACCGAAGTTTATTGCCCCTTTAATTCCAGATTGGATGACCCAAACGCCTCAGTTGATGCTGATTTTTACAGTGAGTTCGGGGGTTGCGATTGCTCTGCTGCAAGGAATTCAAAGCATAATGAGTAATGGACTTCAGGTCTATACGGGTGAAAAGTTAGTGCTGGATTTTCGTAGTCGGGTTTTCCATCATCTGCAACGACTGTCCCTCTCCTATCATGACTCCCAAGGAACAGCAGACTCTCTTTATCGCGTTCAATCTGATGCCAATGCGATTCAATATGTGTTAACGAGTGGTTTAATTCCTTTTGTCACTGCCAGTGTTCAGTTGCTGGGAATGATCTATATTATCCTGCGCCTGGACTGGCAATTGGCGGCGATCGCTTTAGCGGTCTCACCCATTTTTATGGCTCTGGCACAACTCTATCGACGCTCTTTACGTCGCAAATGGAAGGATTTGTACAAAATTAAGAGTGCTGCCATGTCGGTGGTACAAGAGGTGCTGGCTAATATCAGGGTAGTTAAAGCCTTTGGGGCTGAGCCTCGAGAGCATCAGCGTTTTATGGGACATTTAACTCAGGCCCTCAAAGCCCATTTTCAACTGTCTCTGTTTGAAGGCAGTCTGAATCTATTGATGGGGTTAACCACAGCCACAAGTAAGGCGACGGTTCTGTTTGTAGGAATACAAGCGATTCAGTCCGGCAAGTTAACTTTAGGAGACTTATTGTTAATCATCGGATATTTATCCCAACTTTACAACCCTTTAAGAGTCGTTAGCAATAAGTTAACGGGGATTCAATCTCACTTAGCCAGTATTGAACGAGTGTTCTTGATGCTGGATGAATCTGTAGATGTACCGGAAAAACCCAATGCACAGTCAATTTCTTGCGCTCAAGGAGCCGTTGCCTTTCGTCATGTCTGTTTTGGCTATGACCAACAGCGGCAAATTTTGCAGAATATTTCCTTTGAAATTAGTCCGGGGACTCGCT
The DNA here is from genome assembly GCA_964401105.1 of uncultured Lyngbya sp. Taxonomy (GTDB): domain Bacteria; phylum Cyanobacteriota; class Cyanobacteriia; order Cyanobacteriales; family Microcoleaceae; genus JAAURB01. The sequence goes on from CAYNXM010000010.1 coordinate 3,244, forward strand.
TAGGGATTGTCGGTCACACCGGCGCGGGTAAAACAACGTTGTTAAACCTTTTGACTCGTTTTTATGACCCGACAGAGGGATCGATTCTAATTGATGGAGTTGATTTGCGGGATTATAAGTTGGCTGAGTTGCGTCATCAATTTGCAATTGTTCTGCAAGAACCAGTTTTATTTTCCACAACCATTGCCGAAAATATTGCCTACGGTAATCCCAAAGCCACTGAGGAAGAGATTATTGCCGCCGCAAAAGCGGCTAACGCTCATGATTTTATTCTTAATTTACCCAAGGGTTATCAAACCCAAGTGGGAGAGCGGGGAATGCAAGTCTCTGGGGGAGAACGTCAACGTATTGGCTTGGCTCGTGCTTTCCTCAAAGATGCGCCAATTCTGATTCTAGATGAGCCAACCAGTTCTGTCGATTTGAAAACGGAAACAATTATCCTAGAAGCGATGGAAAGATTGATGCATAATCGCACCACATTTACCATTGCTCACCGCTTAAGTACCTTAGAAAGTTATGATTTGTTGCTGGTATTAGAACAGGGGAAAATTACCCAAACCACATCAGAAGTCACTGAATTTGTGAAAGAGGCAATTACTTCTAACAGTACATCATAATCATCACCATCAAACCGTAAAATAATTCAGAGCAAAGTCAAATTCAAAGATGAATAACTCAGAACATCAGTTAACACGATTAGTGATTCTTTTTATGGGGCGATCAGGCAGCACTTATTTACAAGAATCTCTCAATAGCCATCCTAATATCTTTATTCAAGGTGAATTATTAGTGGGTAAAACAAGAGAGAGACAGCTTCAAGATTTAGAAATAGTATTCAATCGTATCTCTGGTTCTAATTTCAGAGTTATTGGTATTAAAACTAAATTTAGAGATCTGGATCAGCCTAAAAAATTCGCACCGTTTTTTCAAAAAATGAATACGAAAGTTATTTGTTTGACCCGTCGTAATCTGGTGAAAAGGATCATCTCTGTGATGCGAGCCATGGAACTAAATCAAGTCACAGGTGATTGGAATCTTTACAACAAAGAAGAGCGAATCGGAAAAATTACGATTGATATAGAGTGTTTCAAGCGTTGGCTGAATCATTCTGAAGTGGAGAAAGAAAAACTTTTGAACTATGTCAATAATTTAAGACTTCCTACTTTATATTTAGAGTATGAAGATTTACTATTAAAACCAACCCGAACGTTTGAACAAATTTTTCAATTCATTGGAGTGGAGAGTCAAACACTCCAGGCAAACTGTATTAAACATACCCGCGATAATCTTCGCGAAGAAATCGAAAACTTTGATCAACTGCGTTCTCATTATCTGAATACTCCCTATGAAGCGATGTTTGATGAGGTTCTATTGTCTATCACATAAAAGCAACTCTATATGAATTCACCCCTTCGTATTATTATCACCGGCTTAGTCGGCCTTTATCCAGTGGGTGGAGTCGCATGGGATTATCTACCCTCCGCGATCGCTTTGGCTCAGTTAGGGCATGATGTTTACTATCATGAAGATACTAATTGTTGGTCTTATCACCCCATTGAACAACAGTATGTATCCGACGGAAGCTATTCTGCCCAATATATCAATAATTTCTTTAAACAATATCAGCCCGAATTGCGTGATAAATGGCATTATGTACATTTACAGCAAACTCACTTTGGCATGAGTCAATCGGCTTTTGAGGAAGTAGCTAAAACGGCTGATTTATTTCTTAATGTCAGTGGGACTTGTGGAATTCCAGAACAGCTTTCTTCTGATTGTATTAAAGTGTTTATTGATACCGATCCAGGCTACAATCAAATTGTATTTAAAGAACGTTTTTTTTGGTCAGAAAAGGTCGATCAATGGTGTGAGTTATTAGCCCGTCACGATCACTTTTTTACTTTTGCTGAAAATATCAATCATCCCAATTGTTTAATTCCAGATATTGGTGTGGAATGGAAAACAACGCGAATGCCTATTTTAGTTAATTTATGGCATTCTATGACTTCATCGAAATCAAAAACCGATCTAAATCATCCTTGGACAACTGTAATGACTTGGAATCCTTTTAAAGGTAGGGTAATTTACCAAGGCGTAGAATATAAAAGTAAAAATGGTGAATTTGGAAAAGTGATTCACTTACCTCAAAAAATCTCAGTTCCTTTCAAAATTGCCGTAGGTGGCATTAAACCGCCTGTAAAGGATTTAGCTAGTCATGGATGGCAAGTCGTTGATGCTCCGCAGGCAACATTAACCCCCAGTCTTTATCAAGAATTTATCACTCAATCTCGGGGTGAATTTTCCGTTGCTAAAAATATTTATGTTGCCCTCAATAGTGGTTGGTTTAGTGGCCGATCTGCTCATTATTTAGCCGCAGGTAAACCCGTTGTTATGCAAGATACTGGATTTTCTAAAATTTTACCGACTGGGGAAGGATTATTAACTTTCACCAACTTAGAAGATGCGATCTCGGCTATCGAGGAAGTAGAAGGAAATTACTCACGACATTGTCAGGCTGCTTATGGAATTGCTCAAGATTATTTTAACTCAGATCAAGTATTGAGAAAACTATTAGAAGATTTATAAGTCTCAAATGTGAATCACAATGGCACATATTATTGTTTGTGGCTATATGATCCGCCATCCCGTCGCCGGGAATATATTGGCTTATTTTCATTACATCCTGGGATTAGATCGCCTAGGATATGAAGTCATCTATTTAGAAGAAAGTGGTTGGGATTACTCCTGTTATCACTTATTAACTCAAGCATATAGTGACGATCCAAGCTTTGGACTACAAGCCGTCGAAGCCTTATTTAATCAATATCATGTTAAAGCCCAAATCTGTTACATTAATCGTCAGACTGGGCAGGTATATGGTAATGATTGGGATACCGTCAAACAGCAACTCAAAACAGCAGATTTACTACTCAATATTGGGGGAGTGTGTTGGTTATCGGAATTTCTTCTCTGTCAACGCCGGGTATTAATTGATATGGACCCTTTCTTTACCCAAATTGGTAAGTTTGCGGGAGAAGGTTTTTCTGATTATCATCTTTACTTTAGCTATGGAATGAATATCGGTCAATCTGATTGTACAATTCCAACTGCTAATGTTGACTGGTTACCCATTGTCCCTCCCGTTGTTCCTGAAATCTGGAATAATTCCCAACAGACAGGTACAATATTAACTACGATTGGCAATTGGAGTGCCTATGGTTCAGTTGTTTATAATAATAACCGTTATGGACAGAAAGATGAAGAATTTCTTCGCTTTTTAGAACTGCCTCAATTGTGTTCTCAAAAAATAGAAGTGGCTTTATCCGGTAAAAATATAGAAATCGCTGAGATTAAACCGCGCTTACAAGCCGCCGGATGGTTCGTTGAGAATGGGTTAGAAGTTAGTGCTAACTTATCAACTTATCAGAGTTATATTATCAACTCACGGGGAGAGTTTAGTGTGGCGAAGAATGCTTATGTTAAAACTCGTAGTGGGTGGTTTAGCGATCGCAGTGTTTGTTATTTAGCTGCGGGTAAACCTGTGATTCTACAAGATACAGGATTTAGTGATTGGCTACCGACGGGTTGCGGTGTCCTGGCATTTTCTACCTTAGCAGAGGCAGTAGATTGTATCGAAAGTCTGAATGCAGATTATTCAGCTCATTGTCGAGCAGCACAACAAATTGCTGAGGATTTTTTCAGTTATAAAGTTGTGCTATCTCGATTCCTATAGCCCGTAGAACAAAAAGACAGGGAGAGGGTAACGGGAAACAGATTTAAAGAGGTTTTAACCCACCTGTATCGTGCTATAATCGAGAAGATTTTTATTGTAAATTGAAAACAATAAGTTTATCACTTTTATAAACGCAAGTATATTTATTTTCCAAGTCATGGGAAAACTCAGTATAGTATTCGAGCCACCAAAAAGCAGGCCAAGCAAACACGATAAATCGTAATCCCAAGGAACGAAGTCTCTCTAATTCAGACAAGGCAGCAGTACTGTCTGCTGGGGCACCGAAATAAGTTCCATCTCGCTCCATAAACCTAACAAATGAATAGTTTTTTAAAACTTCCCCAGCTAAAGTTACCTCATCAACTAAAATAAATTTTTCTGAGTTTGGAATGACCTCGGATAACGTTTGTAGTGCTGAAAGGCATTCTTCTATCCAGCCTAGATCGGATGCCCAAATGAGTGGAGTAGCTTCCTCTTTGCTATCAGATGATGGACTCCAATAGTAAACCGAAATCAGTTTACGGCTAAATTCCGTGGGACAGGATAATCGATTAGGTACACCATGTAAGGTTTCAGATGTCGTCGGAAAAATCACTGTTCGGTTGAAATTGGGGGGATAACTGACTTGATTTTTATAGTTTGTCTGATCCTGAAGTTGTATACCACCTCCCCAATCAGGATTCCAGTCCCGATTTAAATAAATCAGCAGGTTAATACGACGCTGTAGCGGCATCTTCGGGTGTTGGGTATAGTCTGCATGAATATCTAGCCAACCTCCCTGAAACATCTCATGTAGACCCGCCCCGAAAAATAAAGGATCAGGCACTAACTCATCAATACCGACAATCTGTTTGAGTTGATCGATAAACTCACTAGAATTAAGCCAGAGAAAAAATATCTGAGTCAACCTGGATAATCCAGTAATTCCAGATGAGGTTAATTTAAACTCATGTTCGGTGTTCCAGATAATCCAGTCACGTTCTTCAGATTTAGGAAAATCAGCGACGATCTGATCGAGTACTTCAGAATCAAATAGGTCATCAACAACAAGGTGAGGATAAGGCTGGTTTGAAGTATAGACCTTTTGAAAAGTTTCTAGGTTGTCGCGCAATATAGTCATAGGCTTTGAGAATGAAGCCAAGTTTATATTATTCTCTAGAGCTGGATAAGTTTCCATCGTCAATTCTCCTCTCACAAATTAAGGTTTAAATTCAATTAATATAAACTGCATTCATTGTGGCGATCGCAAATCAAACACTATCAACAAATCATCCTTCAATACGCAGCTAAAATTTAATTGTAAATATTCGGCGAACTCAGAATAGTGTTCTAACCACCAAAAAGATAGCCAGACAAAGGCAATAAAAGAGCATCCTAATTGACGCATCCTTTCCAGTTCACTGATAGCAACTGCGCTATCACTAGGTAGCCCCCAATACTTTCCGTTTTTTTCTAAAAATGGTATATACTTACTTTGACTTAGCTCAAGTTGACATTCATCAACGAGGATACAAACCGATTTCTCCGGTATCAGAGTTTCTAAAGTCCTCCAAGCTGCTTCAACCCGATTATTCCACGCTGTGAGCTTTTGTCCTGTGTGTTCATGGGGAAAAGCGGTTTCAGGAATATCAATACCTAGGAATGGACAGAGCTTTTCCCACCCCTCCCCCGCACAGATATGAAGCATTAATAAATCATCAAGTCTGTCTGAAAAATATTCAAGCACCTGGTTTTGATGTTTTTGATAAGCCTTCCAATAGTTTGTCGAGTCAAACGTTGTTAACCTATGGGTTAATTTCAACCCATATTTTAGTTCATGGTATAGCTCTAAATTTTGACGTTCAAATTGATTGAGCCGTGTTAAACGCTGTGAATTCGCCTCAAAAAGTCGATCTACAGATTTCAGCCATTGCTCTTTTTCTCGAACAGTCAAAATAAACTTACTTCCTGGGTATAGAGCATCCAGTTTTTGGTAGAAGGGAGAAGTTTCATGGATAATGCCTTGATACTTTTCTAAAATGGTAAGCCTTGAAGCCTTGAGTAACTCCTGCTGAGTTTTTGAATCTTGAGCATAATGTAATGTCGGAATACCTAATTGATTAAGAGCTGCGGCTAAAGATGTGGTACCCGTACGATCTAAGCCAATACCAAAAATTTTGGGTTGAATTTCAATTTGGGTTTGATTCATTTTCACACCGGGTTTAATCTTAATCATATAATTATCGTATCAAACTTATTTTTTTGAATCTTAATACCTTAGTGCAAATCATAAACTATAACTTGATTATTTGAAATAGTACGGTGAAAACTTTGATTTAGATATTCGGAGAATTTAGTATAGTGATCTAACCACCAGAAAGAAGACGCAATCAAAACAACAAAACTAGCCCCTGACTCTTTTAATCGTTTCAGTTCTCGAATGGCTATATTGTCATCAGCAGGCAATCCATAATATGCACCATCTTTTTCTAAAAAGGGTAAAACTTTCCATTGACTAAAGATAGTAGTATCTAAAGAATTTTCATCGATCAGAATAAAAATTTCTCCAGATGGAATTTCTGAGGTAATACTGTCTAAAATCCGATGACTCTGCTGGCTCCAAGATATTTCCAATCTTTTTTCTCGCCATTTTTTAAGACTTTCTCCCACGATAGGAAGATATTGACTGGCTACAGCGATATCACGCCACAAATTTTTCCGATTCTCAATAGCCCACCTAGCTACTTGCTGATAGCAAGGCAAACGCTCACTAAATTTTAAAGGAGGTCGCTTGACTGCGGCCAGTTGCTCAGTTAACAATCTCCAGGCAGGAAAGATAAGTTTGTTCGCTTGATTGGGATCATACCAATCAATCGCTTGATATGGGTTATTGAAGTCATAAGCACGAACAGAGCGTTGAGGGTGTTCTCGACTTAGAAACAGAAATTCTGGAATTTCGTGAAATTTACCATATAAGCTCAACTCAGCTAAAAGTGGTAAATCATGGCTTGTATAGTTGCCCAGTAAAGGCGTTTTTCGTAAAATTTCTGTCCGTATCACTCCCCAAATTGGAAAGGTTTCTAAAGGCTCAAATACCTCTTGGTATCGCTTGACGGGAACTGTAGAACTAAATGCTGGTCGAGCTGCCCACTGTTTACGAGGCTGTCGATCTGCATCAATAGTAATTGTTCTGGCATAGCATAGGATAACAGATGGATCTCTCTCCAGCACTTCAACACACCGTTCTAGAAACTCAGGTTGGCAAACATCATCATGAGCAGCCCACTTAAAATACTGGCCTGTCGCTAGCTGGAAGACTTTTGTATAGTTTGCTGAAGCGCCCATATTATAATCATTGCGGAAATACTTAACTCTGTTGTCCTGAGCTTGATAAGCCCGACAAATTGACTCGGTTTGGTCTGTTGAAGCATTATCTGAAATAATTAGCTCAAAATCAGTAAATGTTTGATTTAAAATTGATTCTATGGCTTCTCGTATAAAATTCTCGCCGTTATAAGCTGGAAAGCCTATACTAACTAGAGGACAACACATATTATAGATAGCAATGTATATTTATTTAACATCATGTCCTAACAAAATCATATAAAAATGATACTAGTGCCGCTACACGGAAGTCAAAAGTATTAACCAGTAGGGTTTTGACAAAATTGTCTCTAGCGGGTTATTTTCACCGCGCTACACTAGCAGATTTACAGATTCCAGTCCAAAGTGTTCGAGATTGGCTTGAGTCGTACTAAAACCACCAGTCTAACGGAAGCTCTCAATCTACTCGGCATTCTCAGTCAACACGATATCAATCATACAACCACTGGGCAAGAATTATTGTCTGGCAGCTCACTGACCATTTTAGAGCAGTATAAAAAATTTCACGAATACCTGCGATCGCAATTTTCCTGCATTTTGGAAAACGAGCGCCTTGTGATTTTTTGCTTAGTTTTAAGGGAGGTGAGCTGAGTAGATTTACACCTTTTAGCGAAGCAAGTATTTGATATATACTGACATGACTGAGGGAGGCACTCACAGTTGTTCAGGAATAATCAATAACCGATGACCAACAAACCAGACATCACCTACCCTGAGGTTGAAGCTGCCTCAAAACGTCTTAAAGGAATAGCTGATAAAACACCCGTTTTCACCTCAAAAACGGTGAATCAGTTAACCCATGCTGAGGTATTTTTTAAGTGCGAAAACTTCCAACGCACAGGGTCATTTAAATTTCGTGGCGCTTACAACGCTTTGTCTCAGCTGAATTCAGCCCAAAAGCAACAGGGAGTCATTACCTTTTCATCGGGTAATCATGCTCAAGCTGTGGCGTTAGCGGGTCAACTGTTGGGAATTTCCACAACTATTATTATGCCGGAAAATGCCCCAACTGTAAAGCAAGCTGCAACTCGAAATTATGGGGCTGAGGTGATTTTATATAATCCTCAAGAAACTATTCGAGAACAATTCGCTCAAATCGTGGCTCAAGATAGAAATTTGACCCTGATTCCACCTTACGATCATCGAGATATTATAGCAGGGCAAGGAACAGCCGCTAAAGAACTGATTGAAGAAGTCGGAACCCTTGATTTATTATTGGTTTGTTGTGGTGGCGGTGGACTGCTTTCTGGTTCAGCCATTAGTGCAAAAACATTATCTCCAGGTTGTCGAGTGATTGGCGTTGAACCCCAACAGGCAGACGATGCCACTCGTTCATTTTATAGCAAAACCTTACAAACTTGCCACAATCCTGATACCATAGCTGATGGTGCCCGTACCCCTTCACTCGGTCAATTAACCTTTCCGTTAGTATTAGAATATGTTGATGAAATGGTAACAGTTTCTGAAGCTGCGATTTGCCGTACTCTGTTGTTTTTGTGGGAACGTTTAAAAATCGTTGTTGAACCCACCGGTACACTGGCAGCTGCTGCACTATTAGAGGGATGTGTTAAAGTATCACAAGCCAGAGTAGGCGTAATTATTAGTGGTGGAAATGTTGACTTGAAGCAGTTAAGGAAAAATTATCCGGACTTAATTTAGTCATTTTGAATTTCCCTTATAGCCACAGTCTTTATTCCTTAACGTTTGCTGGCATTCAAAACTGTTAAGCCCACAATCTCGTCTTGCTGATTGTATCGAATGACGATATCATGATCTGTTAATTCACTATCATCAGCCGATTTAGGTGGGTTGTAAAAGTCAATATAAAGTACATCTGCTTCTGAGTCATACAGTAAAACAAATGGCTGTTTAGGTAAGTCTTGTAACACAGACAGAAACTTTAGATAATCTTGTGCTTCTTGAAAATTTGCTACGGCCATATTTGCTGCCTCCGGTTAAGAGAATTAATTCTTCGAGTAGGAAACGCTGTAATTATGAACCCATCATCTTGTTCTTCTCGATAAACAACGACTAGCCATCGGTTAGATTCTAACTCTTGGATGGCAATTAAAGCACCTTCATTTCCTTGTAATATACGGGTAGGATTTGATATTGTGTTCAAAACAAATTGTTTTTGATCGGACAGAACATTATGACGTTCTACAATATGTTGCCATCGTTCATCAGGTAATCGAATTGAAATACCGTTTTGAGAAATAGCAACATCACTCATTCTTTTGATAATTATCCTTCTTGTAATTTAACATCATTTCAACTCAGTCACTACACTCTTATCCTATTTTTTTTTTTCTACAATTGAGACGACAAGCGATCGCAGTTATACTGATACTTAATAATAGATTGCTCCCGGATATCATTCTAGCACCTTGAAGACTCAATAACAGTTCAAATAGAACTGCCGGAAAAATTACACCGCTACTGATTAATAGCAGATAAAAACTGAATTTTCCTCTCATCCGTTTTACAATTAATCCTAAACACCATCCCAGAGGAAAAAAGATTGAGCAATAATATAAAATTTGATAAAATAGTAGATTCCATGAATTCAGATGAATACTGCCTTGAGGAACCGGAGACAGTTGCCAAAACCAAGCCATTTCTGGAGTTAATAATAAGTGATAATCCTGACGGATATTATCAATAATCACTGAAAGATTAAAGGGATTATAAATTAATAAAATTCTATGTTTTTTGAGATCGGATAACACATTGGGAATAATAAATTCAGGTCGGGTTCCATTGTTTCCAGTAACAGGCGTTCGGAGACGAATACTTAAATGCGATCGCCATTGTCCTAAGGTTAAATTGCGCTGAAATAAATCCTTTGAAATAGATAAAATTCGAGCCGGCCCGGTTTGATTGGTGTTAGCGGTAGCCAGTTGAATAGCAAGGGTAAATTCTGAGGTTTTCAGTAATCTTTGAGTCAGTGAAGTTATTAATATTGGGGATGAATCTGATACAGCTTCATTAGATATAATTGTTTGATTAACAGAGAAATAATTACAGATATTTTCTGATGCCAAAATCTGCTTAATATCCTGATTTGAAATATCTTTATTAATAAAACAAAACTGCTCAATTTTTCCTTTCCATGGTCTATCACCTGTTAATTCATTACCTAAAACTAAAGGAAAATCAGAATCCCAATTATTTAAACTCCAAAGTTTATCTGTATTTTGTAAAGGCATTGATAGCCCGCAACTTAAAATAAAGTAAATTAAGAAAAAAAGGGTTAAAATTTGAATTGAAATAACCTGTTTAATTTTCGTCAATAAATCTTCTATTTTGCTTAAAAACAACTCACTAATACTTTGAAAAAGGAATCCGCCAAATAATCCACTTAAAGTATTTGTGAATAAATCAATTGGGGTGGAAGTTCGTCCGGGAAGAAATAACTGTAAAATTTCAACTGTTAATGATAATCCAAAACTAATAATAGTAATTACAAACAGCGATCGCCATTTAGAATAATTAAAACATTTTAGGATATTTGCTAAACTAAAACCTAACGGAATAAATAATAATAAATTTAAGATAATATCACTGATATCACTGGATTTGTTGAGCCATTCATACAGCTTGCTGAAAGTCAATTCATCTCCCATTTCCAAAAAGAAAAAATCATAAGGAAATAGAGTCATAACGAGAATTAGTAAAATCCCCACTATTAAAAGACTAATTTCTCTTTTTTTAAGAGTAACATTCAATTGATTCATCATTCTAATGATGATAAATGATTGTATTTCGTAGAGTGAAACACTGCATTAATTCGGAAGTTGATCGACAATGGCTTTACCAATTTCCAAGGAAGCCGTCGCTGCTGGGGAAGGTGCATTACAAACGTGCATCGCTTTGTGTCCTTTAATAATTAAAAAATCATCCACCAATTCACCATTTGATTTCAAGGCTTGGGCGCGAACCCCAGCAGGAGATACAATTAAATCTTCTGATTTGACTTCTGGAACTAATCGTTGTAAACTTTTAACAAATGCTGCTTTATTAAAGGAACGAATCATTTCTTCAAATCCCATATCTGCGTGTTTAGCCGCTAGTTTCCAAAACCCTGGATAGGTTAAAGTTTCTAAGATATCTTGCAGGTTAAAGTCTGTTTTTTGATATCCTTCTCGTTTAAAACTAAGAACCGCATTGGGGCCAGCATGAACACTGCCATCAATCATGCGAGTAAAGTGAACTCCTAAAAAGGGAAAATTTGGATTAGGAACAGGATAAATTAAGGTTTTGACCAAATATGATTTCTCGGGTGTTAACTCGTAATATTCCCCACGAAATGGAACGATTTTAGCTTCTGGGTTAACGTTGCCTAACTTAGCAACGCGATCGCTATACAATCCCCCACAGTTAATGATAAACTGAGACTGAATTACTCCTTGATTGGTTTTTAATAGAATTGCTTCAGCCGTGTCTTGAATCTGTTGAACCTGTGTACTCAACTTAATCTCACCGCCCTGAGTTTGAATCAGTTCGGCATATTTTTGACAGACTTGAGTGTAGTTCACAATTCCGGTAGAGTCTACTCTAATTCCGGCTAAACATTGTACATGAGGCTCTATCTCTTTGACTTCTTCTGCACTAATTTTAGCAATGGGAGTTTGATTTTCTATACCTCGTTGATAGAGCTTTTCTAACAAGGGTAACTCTTCAGGTTCTGTGGCAACAATCACTTTACCACAAATATCATAATTAATCCCATGCTGCTGACAAAACTCCACCATAGACTGACAGCCGGCACGGGAAAGTTGGGCTTTGAGGCTACCGGGTTTATAATAAATTCCCGAATGAATCACCCCGCTATTATGACCCGTTTGGTGAACAGCAACTCGGTCTTCCTTTTCAACCACAACCACTTTTTTATCCGGAAAACGTTGGGTTAATGTCATCGCAGTTGATAAACCGACGATGCCGCCACCAATGATTGCAAAATCATACACGGGTCAATATTCCTCTGAGAAACTACTATTTTTATTTGAACCTAACTCAATAGTTAAGGGTCAATTATAGCAATTGACCCCTGTTTTCCCGCAATGCTTTTAATCAATCATTAATTGGCTTGGGTAGTTTGAGCCACAGACTGGGGGACTGGGTTGGCAGCCATGAGTTTTTTGCGGTAACTGTCTCCTAAACCCAGGGTGCTTTCAATGGCGCGTCGTCCGGTCCATTCTACCAACATCCACAAGCATGCAACTCGCTCATGCCACGGCATCTCCATTCTGAAGATAGAAATGGCATATTCTTTCAGTTTTCTCGGGCTGGCAAACAAGGTGGAAGACTTTGCTTTCGGGTCAAACCACTGAAGACGAGCTAGATTATTTTTGAGTGCATTGCAGAATGACTCAGGATGATGGCGACGTAGGAATAAATAGTCCTCAACATAACCCACGTCCCCTTGTAAAATCATCTCTGTCATGAAGTGACGATCAGAACCGACAATACTGGGATGCATTTGGGTTTTAGCAATCATGTCTGAGCGCATTACACCAAAGACTTCAGTATAATGAACCACCCACAAAATCCGCCAGAAGCGATCGCTGGCTTTCTCACCATTTAACCGCAATTCGCGATCGTAATTTCCGATCGATTGTCCTTGTTTGTTGATGGTAACAGAACGACTGTGAACCATTGACAAGGAAGGATTATTATCTAAGCATTCAACACATTGACGCAAATAATCCGGTGCCATCACATCGTCATGAGCCGCCCATTTAAAGTAAGGTGCATCCCCCGGTTGGAAAGCAAAGTTGAAGTTGGGCGCACCGCCAATATTTTCAGGTTGACGATAGTAAGTAAAGCGACTGTCTCGCAGGGCAAACTCTCGACAAATTTCCGGTGTTGAATCTGTGGAGGCATTATCACTAATAATGACTTTAAAATCTGTGAAAGTTTGATTCGCAATCGATTCTAATGCTTCACGGAGATAGTTTTCTCCATTATAGACAGGCACACCAATAACAACTTTAGGAGTATTACCCATTTTTCCCCTCTAAATCAAGTTTGCGTAGTTAATATGAAATTGTCTTGAGTAGAAAATATGATCTTCTACATCTGTCGTAATTTATAGCTAATACTTCAATCTTGAATTGCAGGCTTCAAAACTGTAGTTCAAGATTGAAAGGAGTTACATTTCTGTTTTGTGCTCCTCCTAGAAGTATTATAGAGCATTGTTGTCTTTTTGAACAGAACTTGCAACAGTTTTTAAGATTTTCTAAATCGGAATCAACTCAGTGACTACTCCCATTTCATCCAACATTTTTTGAATCTCATCACAATAGATGGCGTTCATCACAATTACCTGATCGGGTTTGTATTCTTTTAAAAATTCAGGTGACATAATTTCTTTACCTACACCGGGAATAAACATACCATGACGATGGGGATTAATATCAACGATGTACTCGACTTGATCGACGGTTTTGAGGGTGGTTAAGAACGCCACACATTTAGAACCTGAACCCCAAACAACCGTCCGTTTTCCTTGTTCCTGGGCTTGTTGTAAATACTGATGCCAGTAGTTGAGTTTTTGTTGAATTTCGCTAGCAAAATGCTGAACCCATTGTTTCACTTGTTGGGGTGATTCTTCTGTGGGTTGGAGTTTGTCTGAAGGGGTTAATACAGGTTTTGCTTCTATTAACAGATATTGATCCCCGTAAGCGAGGGATAAATCTGTGACTTCAAAACGACAAGAACGGAATAAACGGGCTAATGTTCCGGGGGTAAAATAGGAAGAATGTTCATAATAAATATCTTCAAATGCTAAGTCTCGTAAGACTCGCCCCATATCCGGAATCTCTAAAAAAACATTAGTATTGAGGCGATCGCCAATTGAATTGCGAACGGTTTCTATAAATTCTTGTGTGGGATAAATATGTTCTAAAGTGTGACGACAGACGATTAAATCCCCCACATAGTCTGTATATTTTTCGGAGTAATAATCCTGAATAAATGTTATTCGTTTCGTTGCTTCACTTTTAACACGTCCCACGACTGTGGAAGGATCAATGCCTACACCGCGATTATTTCCGAGTTCACACATTAAAACCAGGAAATCACCTTTACTACAGCCAATTTCAACCACATCCTTTTCATGTAAGTCGTATTTTTTAATTAAGCCATTAGCCAAATCAAGGGCAAACTGATTAAATGTGGGTGAAAAACTCTGTTGATCTTCATAATTCGGGGCATAAGCTGACCATTTGGAGTCAAATTCAATATTGGTAATAAAGCCACATTGTTCACAGTAACCGAGTACCACATCTCCACAAGGGAAGTCTAAGGCTTCCTGTTGAGTAGACATCATTAAGCAACTATGTACCGGAACATTGCGGACTTGATAAAACGTCAATAATTCTTCATGACCGCAATTTGGGCAAGTATGTTGAACGGCTTTAAATTCCGGATAAGCTTGGGCTTGTTCTAACAGAGAAGACGTGTTCATAACCTTAAGTATTGAGATGGATTTGACCGGATTGAGAGGATCGGAACTTAGACTATTTTAGGAAAAGGAATCGGTACAATAAACTTACCTCCTCGGCTTTGATATTCTGCTTGTTGTTGCATAATTTCTTCGGCAAAATTCCAAGCTAAAATCAAGACATAATCGGGCCCGTCTTCGAGTAATTTTTGAGGGGGAACAATCGGTAAATGATTAATACTCATAAACCGACCATGCTTAAAACTATTGAGATCGGCTACATAATTGAGTAAGGTTTTATCAATGCCAAAATAACTTAATAAGGTGGTTGCTTTGGCTGCCGCGCCGTAACCGACTACCGTTTTTCCTTGTTGTTTGATATCCCAAAGAATCTCCAGTAATGCCTGCTTGACACTGGCGACTTTATCGGCAAAGGTTTGATAATAATCTATCCGGTCAACTCCTTGTTCTGCCTCCATTTTCAATAAAGACTTAACAGACTCTTTGACATCTTCCTTCGGTTCAACAAATAACCGTAACGAACCTCCATGAATTGCAGTGCGTTGAATGTCATTTAAGAATAGGGAATGGCGGCGAAATAGTCGATCTAAAGCCGTGACCGAGAAGTAACACAAATGTTGGTGATAGATGGTATCAAATTCACAATGATCGACTAAATCTACCACATAAGGGGCTTCAATCACAGCCACTCCTGTATCTTTCAATAAGATTTTAATCCCTTTAACAAACCCATTCAGGTCAGGAACATGGGCTAAAACATTATTGGCTAAAAACACATCCGCCGCTTTTCCTTCTGCTTTTAATTGTTGGGCTAACTCTTCCGAGAAAAAAGTACAAAGACTGTCAACTCCGGCTTTGCGGGCGGCTTCGACAGGTCCGTCAGCAGGGTCAATTCCGAGTACTGGAATGCCTTTTTCTAGGAAGTTTTTTAGCAGATAGCCATCATTACTTGCCGCCTCAATCACTAAGCTATTGCTGTCTAAATGACGCGAGTTCATAATCGCTTCGGCACTGCCGCCAAAATGTCGTAATAAAGAAGGAGAAACTGAGGAGAAATAGGGATAATCCTGACAGAATAAAATCTCCGGCGGCACACTAACGGTAATTTGAACTAAACCACAATCGGGGCAAAAAGCTAAATCTAATTCGGCAGTATATTCCGGTTCAGCTAACTGTTGTGAGGTGAGAAGATTATCCGCTAAAGGAGTATAACCAAAAGAGATAATTAACTCTAAATTTTCCGAACCACAAGACCGACAGGGGGGTAATGTATTGACCATGATAAAATCCTCCTGTTAATTAACGCTAGCTGCAGTTGTGGCAGAGTTTATCCAATGCAAAGAATCATTTAAGAGTTGTTCCCGCATTAGTTTTTGGATATGGGCAATTCGTTTATACCGTTCTCCTTCAAATTCTTCTAGAGTTAAGCCCACCTTTTGATAAGCCGCTAATAGTTCTTCTGCCCCTTTGCGGGCATTCCATTGCGGTTGAAACTCCGGTAAAGTATTGATAATTTTACTACAATCAACCCGATAACAGCGCTTGTCGGGGCCGCCATCTGGTGCGTATTCAATGGTACAACCGGGAACCACATCTTCCACAATATCAGCCAATTCTCGAATCCGATAATTATCTTGATTACGACCGACATTAAACGCCTCGTTATGAATCAGTTCACGAGGTGCATTCATCACAGCAATAAACGCCCGTGAAATATCCTCAATATGTACAATCGGCCGCCAAGGTGTACCGTCACTCTTAATATAAACTCGTCCTGTTGTAAAAGCCCAAGCGACTAAATTATTCAGGACTAAATCAAACCTTAATCGAGGTGAAACACCGAAAGCTGTAGCATTTCGCAGGAATGTAGGACTAAAATTATCATCGGCTAATTCGCTGACATCCTGTTCCACCATTACCTTAGACTGTCCGTAAGGAGTCACAGGATTAAAAGCTGAACTTTCATTGAGTAAATCTTCTCCACCTGCGCCATAATTACTGCAAGAAGAGGAGAAAACAAACCGAGGAACACCGACTTCTTTCGCCAGTTTTGCTAAACGAACAGAGGCGCGATGATTAATTTCAAAGGTTAAATCAGGGTTGAGATTTCCCAGGGGGTCATTAGATAATCCGGCTAAGTGGAGAATGACATCAAATCCCTCCACATCAGCCGCTTCTACGTTGCGGATATCTTTGCGAATTTCAGGAATTTCTGAGATCCCCTCGCCAAATGTACAGCGTTCAAATAAATCACTATCAAGTCCCTTAACTTCGTGTTGCTGGGCGAGTAACATCGGAACAAGAACGGTGCCAATATATCCTTTATGACCGGTGACTAATACTTTCATGCTTTTACGAATAGACTGAGGTGTTTTATGGGAGTTAGGTCCAATTGAAAGTTTCCCGTAATTGTTTTGAACTTTGGGTTAAACTGGGCCGAAATGAATCAGGAAACGATTCAAAATCTGACCTAAATTTTTAAGATTTCAAGTGATATCAATTTACTTAAACTGTATCATGAATATCTCAGAAATCAATGCCATTTTGCCGGGTCTCTGGAATATTAATTGTTAGTGGGTTCGAGGGTTTCCTCATCTTCCCAGGTTTTCCACGGGGCTTCTCCACTATCCCAGATTTTTTGTAAACGTTTTTTATCTCGGATGGTGTCCATACATTGCCAAAATCCATCGTAGCGATACGCCATCAATTGTTCCTCTTTTGCCAAGGTTTCCAGGGGTTCCTTTTCCCAGAGGGTGTCGTCTCCTGCAATATAATCATACACTCCGGGTTCTACCACAAAAAAGGCACCATTCACCCAGCCTTCGCGGATTTGAGGTTTTTCAGAAAATTCTACAATTCGGTCTCCATCTAATATCGGCAAACCAAAGCGGGTAGGAGGACGTACCACTGTCATGGTAACCAGTTTACCGTGATGACGATGAAAGGCCAGTAAATCTTGTAAATTTAAATCTGAGACCCCATCGCCCCAAGTTAACATAAAAGTCTCATTACCAACATGAGGAATTAAGCGTTTAATTCGACCGCCTGTATTGGTATTTAACCCTGTTTCTAGCAGTTCAACTTTCCAATCTTGCCCCATGGTTTTAGATCGTTCAACTTGACCCGTCCCTAAATTAACCGTTAGCTTATTACTGCTGAGTGAACAGTAATCCACCATGTATTTTTTAATCACTTCTCCTTTGTAACCCAGGGCAACGATAAAATCCTTGAAGCCGTGATGAAGATAATGCTTCATGATGTGCCAAAGAATCGGATAACCCCCAATTTCTACCATGGGTTTCGGTTTAGTCTCCGTTTCTTCAGCCAGGCGCGTTCCCAAACCCCCTGCCAGAATTGCAACTTTCATTACGGATACACCAGATCAATAGGATTTACAGCTAACACTTGCTCAGCTTTGCGATTGATATTTTGATTTGCTAAATCAAGTTAAAGTTAAGTTTACAGTAGTGACATCCTTTAATATAAGAAGCTTCTGTAAAGATTTGATAGCATGAATATTAAGCTTGTGTAAAGTAAAATCTATATTGATTCCAAATGGACAAGCGGTTCGGGATGGTGAATATTATTCTGTCAGAGAAAGAATTATTTTAAAAGAAAATTAATTTTTTACCAATTCTTTATGAAGTTGCACTTAAATATGGCTGGAGTGTTGTCTTTGCTCAAGAGTAGCTGCCAATGATATATAATTCCCACAGAATTTGGCAAATGACGCACTTGCCATTCGTATTTCAGCCAACAGAGCGAAATACCCGAAGAGGGTGGAGAAAGCATTCTTCAACAATACTGAAAATTTATGAACAGGTTCTGCCGCTCTTTTCTAATTTTGTCGAACTTCTGTTTTTCATAGAACCCATAATCAAAGCACTAAAAATAACACCTAAAATGCTATTAGGTTCGGGTACTGATTGAGGATTATTATCATCGTCACCATTGCCATCCCCATTACCATCACCATTGCCATCTGGCAAAACGGCACCCTCTGCTAGTAAAAAGTCTATTAAATCTTGATCAAACTCATCAAGCGTTAGAGATGAATCAAGAATTTCAGCTCCACCTGTAAAGTCTTCTTCAGTCAATCCAAAATCTTCAGGATTAAATCCAAAAGGATTCTTTAGAGAAGAAATACCACCTGTTTTTTCTACACAATCTTGAGTTTTACAGGAATAATTAGACTGCCATTTAAAGCCAAAACGATCAATAACTTCGTAAGTTTCAAAGGTAGGATCGTCAGCTTTTACCCCTACTAATAAAGTCGTAAATTTAGTAAATTCATTTTGAGGTAGAATAAAGGGATAATTAGGTGTATCATCAAATAAAACACCTATTGGATCGGTTAAAGCTTTATCGACATATTCAAAATCATTGCCTTTAAACCCAGGAACATCCCAGTAAAAATCTTTTGTATCACCTATTAATTTGTCAGAACAACTCTCATCTTTTGGACTTGTGCTATTCGATCCGCATATTGTCTGACCCTTAAATAAAGGGTCGAAAATTTTTCCAGTTCCCAATGGTGTTGTAATAACACCATCATCGATTACTTTTTTTCCAGTCCCTGAATATACATCTATTACTGATACAGTACTCTCAATTATATTTAACCAATTGAAATGACTATAGCCCATAGCTTCTGCCAACACTTCAGGGGTAACAAAGCCATTTACTGATTTAGGTTCAAAATTCGCCTGAATTTTAATACCATTAAATACTTGTGGTGAATAATCTTTGAATGTATTATCGAGAATACTATCAACAGATTCTAATCCAATACTTAAATCACCTATTGCACCTCTAGCTCCTAAAGGATCGCTAAAAGACACACTAGAAAAAGCACCAATATTAGATTGATCTATCTTAATATTCTCAATTAAATTGTTATCTAACTTAGTTCGAGCAGATGTAATTTCTCCGCTGTCAAAACTAAATAATCCTTGTGCAAAGGTAAGTCTATCTGTCCCGGAAAATTGTACTGTACTTTCATCTAATATACCTCCTACAAGAAAACTTCCCTTCTTTAATTCGTTTGGAATTGTATTTGTAGAAAGAGCGATATCTGCACTAAATGCTCCAACACCTCCTCCATATATAAAGCTCAATGAAGTAGGAACATAACCAGTATTTGCATAATTTACAGTAAACCCACCATTTGCTAAATTATAGAGAGTACCTATTTCTTCACGAAAAGGATCATTAGGAAAACCCGTAACGGGTACTTCTATGGCTCCAGAAATATCAACATTTATACCATTTTTCGTAACTGATGTAGGTTCACAAGAATAACCAAATATGCCAATCGTTCCTGTACAAGTTGAACCGTTACCTGGAGAAAAATCTATATCAATAAAAAATTCTGATGCCTGTGCCTTTTTGATATTTATTAGACTACTAAATAATGTTATAACTAAAGTAGTTCCAATTGTAATGACTTTCATTTTTAACAGACTTAAGTGATATCACTTAAGTAGTACCTATCAAAATATTTTATAATAATAATAGGAATTACGCAAGGGTCATCTGAACAGAATAGTGTTTGAGTTGAGCAGTCAAGTAATCAGATAACATCGATATAGTGGTACTGATGAGTGCTCGTGTGGTGAGTCAATTATGTAATGGTATTTGATAGAGATCGAATCAACGGGATCAAAGCTACAATATTCATTCCAGTAACAAACGACAAATGACAAATCACCCCACAATTGCCCGCTTAGCCTTGCCTTTGGGCGATGCCGCTGGTATTGGGCCAGAGGTAATTCTCAAAGCCTTAGCTGACCCGGCTGTAACAAATGGCTGTGAAATCACCTTAGTTGGGACTCAGACGATTTTGCAACAAACCTATCAACATCTCCAGTCTCAGGGTGTCACAGTAGCCGATCCGCAACAGTTTCCCTTAATTGATGTTGAACCCTCATCACCCATGAGTCCAATTCAAATGGGGGTAGGAAATGCCGCCAGTGGGGCCGCCAGTTTTGCCTATCTCAATACCGCTATTACCCACACTTTAGCCGGACAGTTTGAGGCCATCGTTACCGGGCCAATTGCAAAACACTGTTGGATGAAGGCCGGACATGATTATCCCGGACAAACAGAATTATTAGCACAACGCTCAGGAGTTAAAAAATATGGGATGCTATTTGTAGCAACTTCACCCCATTGTGATTGGATATTACGCACATTACTGGCAACCACCCATATTCCTTTATCTCAGGTGCCTCAGCAATTGACACCGGAATTAATCAGTTGGAAACTAGAGTTGTTAATCGCTTCTCTCAATCAGGATTTTGGCATCTCTCAGCCCAAAATTGCGATCGCGGGTTTAAATCCTCATAGCGGAGAAAACGGACAACTGGGAAGTGAAGAAAAAGACTGGTTGAATGATTGGATGGTACAACAACGCCATCGCTATCGGGATCTACAAATTGACGGCCCAGTCCCCCCCGATACGTTGTGGGTTAAACCCGGTCAAGCTTGGTTGGGACATTCAACTGCTGCCCATGATGCTTACATCGCCTTATATCACGATCAAGGCTTAATTCCGGTGAAGTTGATGGCATTTGATCGGGCCGTAAATACCACCATCGGTTTACCGTTTATTCGTACATCTCCCGATCATGGCACAGCGTTTGATATTGCGGGAAAAGGTATTGCCGACCCATCGAGTTTTAAAGCCGCAATTGAAGTGGCTAAAATCATGGCAAGTTATAGGCAATGGGGAATAGGGAATGGGTAAGTTTAGTCTGGGAGTGCGTCCATATCTTCAATCATTGTAATCGCTTGGCGAGCGATCGCTTTTCCTTTCAGCACCTTTGTAATTCCGGGAAAATAACGATCCATCACCGCATTATTCCCATAAAACAAAGGACGTAACAAGCCAAACGAAAAACGTTCTGACTCAATATTAATGCTAGTTCGGAAACGAACTTCTCCCTCGTCAAACTCCATCTCAAAACAACCCATTGGTAAGCCATAATTAGCACGAGTAATAAATTCTGCCACGGCTAAACGCTTATATTGAGGCACTCGCTCTCGATAAACGGAATAAATTAAACATTGTCTTTCCTGTTCTCTGGCTTCTACAAAACAATCCCAAAAACCATTTTCACCATTAATTGGAATTCTTAAAATGAGATGATCATCCATTTCTTGAAACGGAATTCCTTCTTGAGTCAAAAAAGCGATCGTGAGTTGATAAATTTGATCTGTACCTGAGGGTAACAATGTATTCGTTTCATCCTCTAATTGAGTCGTTACCCATTGGGTGTTGTATCCCCGTTTCACGCTACCGCCGCCTAATTCGGGAGGGAGTTGAGTTTCTTGACGCACAGCCAACCCATACCAATTTTCGGTGAACAAAAGGGAATCATCAGGGTTTGTCTGACTCAGTTTAATCAACACATCCCCCATTTGTTCAACTTCAGCTAAATCACCTCGATCCCGCTTCATATAACCCGTTAAGTGGGGTAGAAGATGAGCGCTGAGAGAAACTTCAATTTCAACGTTTTGATCGGTTTTGAAGGCTTCTGTGAGGGGCTGATGGGGTTTTTGATGCTGGAGATGAAACCAACCATTCGCCTCAATCCTTGAATAAATTTCACCGCTAATGATCAAAATCATCCGACATTCAACATACTCCCGATCTCGAAGCGCAAGGGTTACCTTGTCAACCGAGAGCGCGATCGCGCTATCATCAGGAGTGTGTAGTGTGATATTGCTACCTAATACAGTAGATTGTACAGTCGGCGTTTCCATCATTTATGTCTGGCTGAGTTGGCTGCGATCGCCTGGTTAAAGTCGAATTCTAGAATAACATTCCCGTTGGCTTGATTCAGCTTGAGGTTGACTCTAAAAAAAGTTGCTGAAAAATCATGGGCTGAAATAATTAACTTCTTTTGCTAAGATAGTGTTCGGAATATTAATTTGGGGCTGTGGCTCAGTTGGATAGAGCAAGCGCCTCCTGAAATATCGGGCACCACTTGGGGAAACCCTGTGTGTGAATGTGGTCAAACTCAAGGAAGCCTAAGTCTACTTAGTCTAATTAGTCTAAATAGTTAGATAAGGTAATCTTGAGCCAAGCTCTATTTCTGGGTAGGTAGAGAAGGTGCAGAGACTGAATACGGCCACCACCTACGGGCAGATTGCCTAGGGTGAAGGGATAGTCCAGAGAGTGGGGAAACTCACACCAATCTGAAGCGCTAGGTCGCCGGTTCGAGTCCGGCCAGTCCCGTTGAGTTTAATTAAATCCTAAACTAGGCTGATTAGCAGGAAATCCGGATCTCAAAGCGGTTTCGGCGTTGCTGCCAATCGGGCTATGCTCCGTAACGGGAGACGCGGGGTCTCATCATCAATCATCTGTAGCAATATTAAAGGATTTCAGATGGATTGTAGTCTCCTTAACATAAATTATTCCTGAGAGTGTAGCCAATGAATTTAATATTGTGTTAATATTTAGCACATATTAAACACAAAGTATAATGAGCTACAAGATTTTTGGGAAGCTTGTTATATTTTATAACAGACACCATAACAGAATCAATCTATTGCTGTCTGTCGCCAGAATCAGCGGCCGATGAGTTTTGGGCATAGAACTAAAATCTCGGTTGATTGCAACAAATTTGCGGTTTCGATTGTAGCTGAAAGTGTAGATTTGCTGTAGCCTAACTGTTCAAAATGCATTAGGTGAAAATACTGGGTTTTTAGGTATCCCAGCTTTATAGGATGATTGGGGATTGAAGCTCAGGGTGCTATCAGGCTAAGGAATTGAAGTCTGAGCTGTATCCTAAATCAACGTAAGATAGTTTTCGGAGTCAAGTTAACATTTGTTGACTTTGTTGTGAAAAAGTAACAAATATTTACATCGGAAGCTATCATCAGACTACTATACAGAGCAGATAAGCCGTTTGATTTACCGTCCCATTCACTATTCAGCAAGTCCCATGAGAACTACAGAACCCATTCAATTGTTACGGTTGAATGAAATCCTTAAAACCTTACTCCAGCAGCCGACAGGCGGCGATCTGATTTTAACAACCCATGCAGAAGCCGCACGGCTACACTTACTCAAAGGTCAATTCCTCTATCCGGTGTGTCAACACCATCGAGTTAGACGTTGGAACCGAGCCATTGAGCGCTTTTGCCCAGATTGGCAAATTGAGCCTACCATGCCCTTGCAAGAAGATCAATTGTGGGAATATCAATTGCTTCATCAAGGCGTATTGCAAAAACAGCTTACCCTCACCCAAGCCAAAGCGGTGATTGGTCGAGTCACCTTAGAAGTCTTGTTGTCTTTGAGTTGTTATATTGATTTAACCAACCACTGGGAACCTCAGTATACGACTAATCCAGCCTTACTGCTGGGTCATCTGAGTCTATCGCATCGAGAACTCAAAAGCTTGTTTGAGAAAGTGCTGCAAATGCAGTCTCAATGGCAACAAGCCAACTTAAGTAATCTTAGCCCCACTTTAGCCCCGATACTCGATAAAGGCATCAGATCCAAGGGACTGACTCGTTGGTATCCATATCTGAATGGGAATTATACGCTGTGGGATATTGCCTTGGAGATGGGTAAATCTGTGGTGAGTGTAACAAAAGCCCTGAAACCATTGATGCAAAAGGGTTTGTTACAGTTCCGTTATCTACCAGATCTCAGCCAACCCGCTCAGGTGAAACAGCCGAAACCAGTGGCTCAGTTCCCGGGGAAATCAGCAGTTCCGATGCGACGTTCTAGACCGTTAATTGCTTGTATTGATGACGATCCGATGACCTCTTACACTTTAAGGAGAATTTTAGATCCTTTGGGGTGTCAGGTGGTGAACATCGAAGATCCAGTCAAAGGGTTAGCGCAGGTGGCAGAATATAAACCGGACTTAATTTTCCTCGATTTAGTCATGCCGAATGCAAACGGATATATTGTCTGCAAGTTTTTGAGAAATTCGATGGTTTTCCAAGAAACCCCGGTGATTATCTTGACTAGTCGGGATACAGTCATTGACCGCAATTATGCTCAACTGGCTGGGGCCTCTGAATTTTTAGCCAAACCCGCAGATCCGAAAATCACAGTTCGTATGACTCGGAAATATTTAGCCGATCAATTTCCCCAGTTGTGGCGCTATCCTCAAGCCATATAATATTTGGTTTGTCCTCACTCTCACAACGTTAAAAATCCGTTTCATCCCCGATCAATAACTTATCTGTATAAGTTAATGGCAAGATGTTTTAAAATACAAAAAGATCCCAAATTGTTTCATATCAAAAGCTTAAATACTGATAACAGAGCAATTCTAAATTAATTGTAAATAGTCAATGAGGACTGAGTTGATCGAGATTGAGAATGCTTGAGCTATTTACAGTGAACTTTAGGATTGCTTTAGTCTGATATCATGTCCGTTCAATTAAGCCCTATTAAAAATTCTATTCCAGCGTAGAAATTGGTATGCAGCGTCTCTACATAATTATTAATCAGCCGGATATTAGAGGAGAAGATAGAGCAAATTTTTTTGTAGTATTTTTTACCCAAAGAGAGTCCGTTTAAACGTCTATTTTAGCTCAAAAGTCTGTAAAAATACTGAGGGCTTCAATAAATTTTAATACAGCATAAATAATTACCCCATATTAAAAAGATAAGCTTATGATTAAAGAGAAGTCAATAAATTATTGAAATAAACCTTGAATGAATCAGGCACTCCACATTCAAACTCAACAACAATTTCTCAGTATCGCCCTGAGTCAAGAGCACTGGGCACTTCTGCCGACAGTACAACTGGTTGAAATTCTTCAGATAGACTTCAGTTCAATTGCTGAAATTCCGGGAATGCCAGCGGCTGTCATGGGAGTTTATCCGACCGCCCCCTCACTCTTATGGATTGTTGATTTAGTGCAATTAAGTGGCTTGAACTCTACAACAGTTCCCAAACAATGTAGCGTTCTAAAAATCAACACTCAGTGGGGAAGCTTGGGGTATTTTGTTCGGCAAGTGGGTAAGCTAATGACAATAGATTCAACTGCGATTGAGCGCCCTGATGCCTCAACTGTATTCAAGGCTACAATACCCCATCTACCAGAGACTTGTCAACAAGGAATCTGGAGAACACCCCAAGGTAAAACTCTTCCCATTTTAAATACAGAAGCGATCGCGAAGTATAGTGCAACTTTTTCAACCCACGGCCCGTATTAATGTTGGCTAAGTTATGTCAACCGCTTCAGCTAACCGATAAATCCCGACAGTTGAATTCCCAGCCTTTAAGCATTAAAACAAACAGCGATCGACGATCGCTGAATCTTATTAATTATGAGTAGAAACAATTATCGTACCCCTAATCAAAATGAACGTCGTTATCTTAAAACAGAGCGTCAATCCCTGAGTAATTTCTCTGAGGACAGAAGTTTAACTGAAAATACAACGATTATTCCGGTTGAAGCCTCTGTCTCAGTCGATACAGATCTAGACTCTTTCTCTGACTCAAACCAGTCCGTCATGGGGCTGAAAGCCAAAACCACCGCCTTATCAAAAGAACTCTCAGTTTTACGCTCTAGTATTGACACCCGCGTCAATCAACTACAAAGCCTGATTGAACGGGAAGGGGCGGCGGCTGAACGAGCCAAACTGCTGAATCAAATCACTTCTCATATCCGCGAATCTCTTGAAGTTGAAGATATCTTTAAAACTGTCGTTGAAGATGCTCGGGGTGTTTTGCAAACCGACCGGGTGGTGGTGTATCAGTTTGATGCCAATTGGCAAGGAACTGTGATTGCTGAATCGGTTGATGCTCAATGGCCGGCTGCAATGGGCGCTGAAATCACCGATCCCTGCTTTGCGGAGCGTTATGTGGAATTTTATCAAAAAGGACGCATCCGAGCCATCAGCAACATCTACGAAGCCGGACTAACGGACTGCTATATTGGACAACTCGAACCGTTTGATGTGATCGCCAATTTGGTCGCTCCCATTTTGGCAAACGGTCAACTGTTAGGATTACTCATCGCTCATCACTGCGCCGAACCCCGTGTCTGGAGTGATTCAGAAATTGAATTCTTCCGACAACTGTCAATTCAAGTGGGTTATGCTGTTGACCAAGCCCTGCTGCTGCGTTCTACTCGTCAGGCTAGCGTTGCGGCAACTCGCCTCAACCAAATTAATACCGAACTGCGTAAATCCCTCAATATTGATGATATTTTAACCACTGGCGTAGAAGAAACCCGCACCGCTTTACAGGCCGACCGCGTTGTTGTCTATAAATTTGATGCAGACTGGAGCGGTACAATTATTGCAGAATCTGTCGTCAGTCCTTGGCCGGTGGCAATGGGGGCAGAAATTACCGATCCCTGCTTCGCCGAACGTTATGTTCAACCCTATTTACGAGGACGAATTAAAGCCACCAATAATATCCAGGAAGCCCGGTTAACTGAGTGTCATCTCAAACAACTTGAACCGTTTAAAGTCAAGGCAAATTTAGTCGCACCAATATTAGTTCATCAGAAATTGATGGGATTATTAATCGCTCATCAATGTTCATCCCCCCGAAATTGGAGCGAAACAGATATCGATCTAATTCGTAATGTGGCGATACAAATGGGTTACACCCTCGATCAAGCCTATCTACTGGAATCTCAACAAGCGGCTGCTTACCGAGCCAGTTTCCTCAACGAAATTACGGGTAAACTCCGGGAGGCCCGCAACCCTGAAGATGTCTACGATACGATTGTAGAAGGGGCACGCACTGCCCTCAAAGCAGATCGGGTGATTATTTATCAATTCGATCAGGAGTGGATCGGTACCGTCATGGCCGAATCTGTGGAACGAGGCTGGACTCCTACTTTCGGTAAAAAGATAGCAGATCCCTGTTTTGCCGGTCAATACGTTAAATCCTACTTCCGGGGCCGCGTTACCTCTCATGAAGATATCTATGACTGTGGCTTATCAGAATGCCACACCAAGCTGCTCGAACCGTTTGAAGTCCGAGCCAATGTGGTTGCCCCGATTATCGCTGATACCCGTTTGCATGGGTTGTTAATCGTTCACCAATGTTCTGGGCCGCGTAAATGGGATGCGCCGGAGATTAACTTTATCCAACAATTGGGGATA
Source organism: uncultured Lyngbya sp. (assembly GCA_964401105.1). Lineage (GTDB taxonomy): Bacteria > Cyanobacteriota > Cyanobacteriia > Cyanobacteriales > Microcoleaceae > JAAURB01. The sequence continues at coordinate 30,904 of CAYNXM010000010.1, forward strand.
CAAGTGGGGGTTGCCCTCGATCAACTGTATTTGATTCATCAACAACAACAAGCCGTAATGCGAGCGACTCAACTGAATCAAATTAGCTCCCACATCCGAGAGTCCCTCAACCCAGAAGCTATTTTTAATGCCACCGTTGAAGACACTCAAGAAGCGATTGAGGCTGACCGAGTTATTGTTTATCAATTTGATGGGAATTGGCAAGGGACAATCGTGGCAGAATCAGTGACGGTGGGTTATCCTCAAGCTTTGGGTGCTGAAATTGCTGACCCTTGCTTTGCCAAAAACTATATTCGTCCCTATCTCAAAGGCCGGGTAAAAGCCACAGACAATATCCAGGAAGCCGGGTTAACAGACTGTCACCTGAAACAACTCGAACCGTTTAAAGTTAAGGCCAATTTAGTTACCCCGATTGTTGCCAATCAAAAACTGCATGGGTTATTGGTTGCCCATCAATGTTCAAGCCCCCGTCATTGGAAAGAATCAGAAATTGAACTGATGCGGCAGGTGGCAATTCAAGTGGGGTATGCCCTTGACCAAGCCTTTTTACTCGAACAACAGAAAGTGGCGACCCAACAAGCCCGACTGCTGAGTCATATCAGTTTGACCATCCGTGAATCTCTTGACCCCAAACAGATCTTTGAAACCACCGTTGAGGCTGGGTTAGCGTTGATCAAAACGAATCGGATGGTGATTTATCGGATTTCGGAAGACACCGAAGAAGAGATTACTCCGGCTCAAATTTTAGCCGAGGCAACCACTGGGAAATATTCACCTTTAGTCGAAGGGATGGAAACGGAGTCTTTTTCTGTGACTCCTGAAGCGGTGGAACTGTACCGTAAAGGTCAGACTCACATTGTAGAAAAATTTCAACCCTCGGAAGTCTTTCTGCATTCTACCGAACAGTTGGAGAAATGGCAGATTAAAGCCGGGATTATCATTCCCATTATGCTGAATCAAAACCTGTATGGGGTATTAGCCGCTTATGAATGTAAGCAGCCTCGTGCTTGGAAAGAGTCGGAAGTCGAATTGCTCAAACAGGTGGCGCTACAGGTGGGTTATGCCCTGGAACAAGCCCTGCTACTGCGTCAAGTGCAACAAGCCCGTAAATTAGCAGAGAAAGCATCTTCAGAACAACGAGAACAAAATGAACAACTCAAACAACAAATAGAGAGCTTCCTGCATGATATCGAACAATCTTTTAATGGGGATTTAACAGTCCGGGCGCGAGTGACTGAAGGGGTGATGGGAACGGTCGCAGATTTCTTTAATGCCACGATTGAAAACTTGCAGCGCTTGGTATTACAAGTACAGTCTGCGGCTACTGTGGTTACCCAAACGGCTCAAAATAGTGAACAGGATGTCAAACAACTGTCGAATGAGTCGTTACGGCAAGCCGAAGCCATCGCTAGCGCCCTGACTCAAATTCAGGTGATGGCAAATTCGATTCAAGCAGTGGCTGAAAACGCCCAGCAAGCGGCAACTAAAGTCAGTCAAGCGGATCAAATCTTGCAAAAAGGGGATGCTGGCATGAACCGCACCGTTGAGGGCATTGTCGTCATCCAAAAAACAGTTCAGGCAACTGCCCGCAAGGTGAGAAATTTAGGAGAGGCTTCCAAGAAGATTTCACGGGTTGTCAGTTTAATTAGTGAGTTTGCCAACCAAACCAATGTGCTGGCGTTGAATGCTTCAGTTGAGGCCAGTCGTGCCAGTGCCTCCGACCATGGATTTGCTACTGTGGCAACGGAAGTCCGGACGTTAGCGGAACAGTCAGCCACCGCGACTCAGGAAATTGAGCAAATTGTTGAGGAAATTCAAGCAGAAACCAAGGAATTGATGAAGGCGATGGAAATTGGCATGAAACGAGTCATCATCGGCACGAAGCTGGTGAAAGGCACAAGGGAAACCTTAACCGATGTCATGGAAGTCAGTCATCAAATCCGAGATTGGGTTGAACAAATTGCCTACTCGGCAACGGCTCAAGCCGAAACCGCCAGTGAGTTATCCGACACTGTACAAGAAATTGCCGCAATTTCTACCGAAACCTCAGAACAATCCCTGATTGTTGCCAGTTCTTTTAACCGACTCTTAGGGGTTGCCGGAGAACTACAAGCGGGTATCTCTCAATTCCGCGTTACTCCGGAGGATTAGGAGGCGAAGGCGGGGGAGTGAGAAGCCTGTCGCCGCGAAGGTGGGGGTAAGAAGTAGAGATGTTGCATGCAACGTCTCTACAGGAGTATAAATCTTTGACAATCATCATCAGTTCAACTCAATGACGCGCCGGACGAGATGACGAGATGACGAGTTACTTAATCTCATTTCCTCCTATTCCCTCCAATAACGAATAACAAATAACAAATAACCTATGAGCCATGACAACCATAGAAACTGACGACCAAGCCTACGAATTCTTTATTCAAGAATCATCAGACCTCCTGCAGAAACTAGAAACGGGGTTAATCAACCTCAGTCAAGATCATGATTTAGAGAAATTGCACGCCTTAATGCGAGCGGCTCATTCGATTAAAGGGGGAGCAGCTTGTGTCGGTTTGGCAGGAATTGGCAAAATTGCTCATAATCTGGAAAATGGCATTCGAGCCTTATATGCCGACGATATCACTTTTGATGTGGAATTGGAAGAATTATTGTTACAAGCTTATGACTGTTTGCGATCGCCTCTGCAACAACAAATTGAAACCGGAAACTGCGACCAAGAAGCGGCAATCACTCGCTCACAACCGATTTTTCAGCAGCTTGAAACCAAACTGGGACGCTCTTTAGAAGAGGCGGCAGAACTGCCTGAAGTGCCGATGGAAACCGATATGACCCTGTTCCTGTTTGAGGAAGAAATTCCGGCCGGACTGCGGCGTTGGGAAGCTTTACTGACTCATCCTGAACAATCCAACACGATCGCGGAATTAAAAACCCAGGTTGAAGTGTTTGCCACTTTAGGGGGAATGTTGAGTTTGCCAGGGTTTAGTGCGATCGCCGAAACTACCCTGAAAGCGTTAAAGCTGCGTCCGCAAGCCTATCTTAAAATTGGTAAACTGGCTTTAGCTGATTTTTGGGCAGGACACGCCGCTGTCATGGAGGGCGATCGCACTCAAGGCGGATCGCCAAGTCCTGCATTAGTGAAGTGGAGTCAACCTCAGGCAAGCAAAGGGGCTACTCAAAAAGCAAAGACACAAAAGAAAGCTCCTCAAGCCACCCCTAAAGTTGAGCCACAGAAACAAAAACAAACTGTTAACCCCTCCCCATCAATTGCTAAACCCATATCGGCAAAGACAGAAGCAAATTTGGGTTTACGAGTCGATGTAGAACGGTTTGATGCCATTAGTCAGTCTGTCGGGGATTTAGCCACTCAGGATAATAGCTTTGTCTTACAAAATCAAAAAAATCGCCATGCTTTAGCCACTTTAGAAAAAAGCTGGAAAAGCTTTCAAAGATTTTTAAATATTGTTCAAGAATTTACAGAGTTTCCTAGCTCATATCATCAAAATTCCCAAGTTAAACTGAGTGAATTCGATTCATTAAATGAACTCTTAAAACAAACCGCTCAGCAAATGAATGAGGCGGGAAATATTATCTATGAGATGAAGCTACAGAGTATACAAAATCAACAGCTGATTAAAAATCGTCAACAAACTTTGCAACAGGTTCAGCAGCATTTAATTGCCACTCGAATGCTACCGATTGAATCTGTACTGAATCGATTTCCTCGAATGATTCGAGATTTATCAGTACGAAATAACAAACCCGTTGAGTTGCTCCTGACGGGGCAAAAAACATTAGTTGATAAAGCTATTTTAGAAAAACTCTATGATCCTCTGATTCATCTGTTGAGAAATGCTTTCGATCACGGGATTGAATCGGAAAAAAATCGCCAAAATAGAGGTAAAAAAGAAGGCAGTAAAATTGAAATCAAAGCCTATAAGCAAGGAAACTACACCTACATAGAAATTCATGATAATGGACGAGGAATCGATTCTGATAAAATCCGTAATAAAATTATTGAAAATCAACTGATTCCTGAACGGGATGCTATAGGTTTATCCCATCATCAATTACAGGAGTTCTTATTTTATCCCGGATTTTCAACTAAAGATCAAGTCAGCGAAATCTCGGGACGGGGTATGGGACTAGAAGCCGCTCGTAAGCAGATTGAGGCCCTCAAAGGAACATTAACGTTACAATCAGAATCGGGAAAAGGTACAACATTTACCATTCGTTTGCCTTGGAATTTAACCATTACAAAGCTATTAATTTTTAGAATTCAACAAAACCTGTTTGCCATTCCGATGGATACCTTAACTGCTATTTTGTCAATATCTGTTAATGAAATAAAACAAACTAAAAAAGGACAATTTTATAATTGGCATGGACAAAATATTCCGCTAGTTCAATCATTGCTAAATCAATATAATTATTCTGAAAAAAATATATTAAAAGAACCAGAAAATACAGAATCTCAAGTTGATTATTCCGATAAGTTTTCAGGAAAAATAATGTTATTGGTGATTTCTCAAGGCTTAAATACAATTGCTTTGAAAATTGAGCAAGTGATTATGGAACAAAATTTAACTATTAAACCATTTAGTTCAGTGTTAACTGCACCATCCTATCTCTATGGTTGTACCATTTTAGGAGATGGTCGCTTAGTTCCAGTCGTTGATAGTTCAGAATTATTAGAACATTGGCAAAGTCAATATCAATCTCCTCCTTCTCAATTAATCTTGTTTCCGACACAAATTAAAAATGAACCACAACAGCTTTCAAAAGTTCTGATTATTGATGATTCTATTACGACTCGTCAGTCTCTGAGTACTATTTTAAAGCAGTCCGGCTATCAAGTTATACAAGCAAAAAATGGCAAGGAAGGATTAAGACAACTTCAAAAAAATCCTAATATTCAAGTGGTCATTTGTGATTTAGAGATGCCAGAAATGAATGGCTTTGAATTTCTTAGTCGCTGTCGCCGTAAGTTTAACACAGAAGAATTACCTGTTTTAATGTTAACCTCTCGCACCAGCGATCGCTATCGTCAATTAGCAAAACAGTTAGGTTCAAATGGTTATCTAACTAAGCCTTGGTTGAAGAAAGAGTTAATGAAGATTATTGAGAAGTGTACTGATTGAGGAAAGATTAAACCACACCAGCCCCAGAAAACACAAAGATGCTGATATTTTTATGGTGTAACGATCATCATCCACTTCTCAATATTTAAATTTTGTCATTAGCTAATATGACTCTCAAATAAACGACCTCCTCCAGGCTTTTTATCCCGACTAAATGGAGAATTATTATTATCCTGTGACTGAAGCTTCATTGCCCTTAAAATCATAGGGTGCGTTTGATTAATTTTAATCGTGATTAAATTAAGATTGAGTTGTGCTGTACAACTGACTACTATTGTGAACAGTAGAGCATTTTTAGCTGAATTGATAATAGACATCTTTCTTTCTCGTTTGCTGGTTTGATTATTACTTTCTAATCAAAAAATAACTTTTTTAAGGGCAGATAGGGAAAAGCTAAAATCAATTGCTGCCCTATTTTTAATCAGGATAAATTAAGCAAACCCTGAGTTTAAATGATCAAATAACTTTTGAGTAGGGCAGTTAGAAATTATCAAAATACCCTATCTGCCCTAGAATAGGAATAGGGGTCAATTCTAGAATAGAAAAGATTAAAATCAATGAGTCGTGGTTATCGCTTAACTCCAGAAGGAGTCAATCTTGTGAGAAAAACGTATAAGGAAAAAGACTTCACCCAAGATACGTTAGCCGAGGCTGCCTCTACAACCATTGACACCATCAAACGGTTGCTGGGAACAAAACGCGCTGAAAATGGGGTTGAACGCTGGGTAATTGAAAATGTAGTTCGGGTATTGGGGTTACAACCAACCGATATTGTTGACCCCAAAATTTGGGACCCTCAGGAAACCCTTTATCCCTCAGAATTTAAGTCTTTAATTGAAGAGAAAATCCGTAATTTTTGTGGTCGCCAGTTTGTATTTACCACCTTTGATCAGTTTTTAA
>CAYNXM010000011.1:0-6918 GCA_964401105.1 uncultured Lyngbya sp.
AAACCAAATCCAAGCAAAAATCGCCCCTTCTCCGCGATGAAGAAACCAGGGTAAATGTTTTGGCATGGCTTGATCTAAAGCCGTTTCGAGTACAGTAAACTTGTGTTGATAATAGGGACGAATTACCTCAACAGAAACATCGGCTAATGCCCCAGAACCGATGGCGCGGGCGGCGATCGCTTGTCCATAACGAGCAGAATGAATGCATAAGTTTGTTTGAAATGCTTCTAAGATTTGAATAATGTTTTCACTCGCGATCGCAATCCCTAAGCGTTCTCCCGGTAACCCCGCTTTTGATAAACTTAAACAATGTACAATATTGTCGCCTAAAATCGGTTCCATTTCTGTAAAATTCAACGCCGGAAAAGGGGGCGCGTAAGCCGAGTCAATGAACACAGGAACATTTTCAGCGGCAGCAAGACTCGTAATTTGATTCACTTCAGCCGTGGTTAAAACATTACCGCAAGGGTTAGAAGGACGAGAAAAAATCACACAGCCTGTTGTTTCATCTATGGATAATTCTTTGAAATTGGGATGATATTTGAAACGGTGATTGGCTTCATCTGTTTCTAATTCCGGTTGATAAGAAATCACTGCTTCGGGGTATAAACTCACTCCACCGTAACCGGTATAATCAGGACTGAGGGGCAACACAATCTTTTTTAACTCTCCAGTTGCTGTATATCCCCCGAAAGCATTCGCCCCATAAAAATAAATTGACTGACTACCGGGGGTAATTAAAACATTGCGATCGCTAATATTCCAACCATAGCGAGAATTAAAATCTTCAACAACCACTTCAATTAAGGGTTGATACCCTTGGGAAGAACCGTACCGACCGACAACTTCCCCATATTCTGGACTGGAAAGTAGTTCTGCTGTACAATCTCGCCATAAGGCTTCAACTTCGGGTAAAATGACGGGATTTCCCGCACTTAAATTAATATAATCTTGTCCTTGACCGGATTTCAACGTTTCTATAATATCTTTCATGATCGCCCGCACTCCAGTTAAGCGGGACATGCGATCGCCAAATTGACTTAAAGCAGGATTCATTCGATGACTCATTCGCTAATTATGATTTGATATATCCTAAACTACTGTTAACCTGGGCTAGTCATGGGAAGGGACAGTTATTGATTTGAAGCAGACAGTTGCTGAACATACCCAACTGAGCGATTGCCTGTTATCCTAGGCTAAGTCAACAATACAATCGGTGAATTGGCAACATTAGATTAACCGCAACATGAATCTTAAATCTCGTCTATTTCACAGCGTTTTAGGGCTAACTTTGGCTTTATCGGTTCCCTTAATTCAACCTCCGTTAACCAGCGCCCAGGAGGCTGGCAATTACGAAAAACGACTGTTTGATGCAGCTTTAGGCTTTACTTTGTATTTTGAAGGGGGATTTAGTAATCATCCGGCTGACAAAGGCGGTAGGACTTATCGCGGCATTTTGCAAACGGAGTATAATGCTTATCGTGCCCAACGCGGTTTACCACCGTTGGATGTGGCGCAAATGTCCGATACCGAATTGTTAGAAATTTATCAAGGATATTGGGATAATAGTAAGGCGGCTGTGATGCATCCGGCGTTATCGATTGTGATGTTTGATACGGCGGTAAACTTTGGCATTCAAAACTCAATTACGTTTCTGCAACAGGCGTTAGGATTACCACAAACCGGTATTTTTGATAGTACCACCTGGGACGCTTTACAACAGGGAAACAATCAGTTTACGGCTTTACAAATCGTGAATGAGCGCATTCTTTACCGTTACAAACGAGTGCAAGAGGATCCCAGTCAAATGGCATTTTTTCATGGCTGGATTAGTCGAGATTATAGTTTGTGGGGCTATGTGGAAAAGATTAAAAATTAGTTGATATTTTCAATCGTTTTGTAGGGTAAGTTGTAGCAATAATTCTATAACTTACTCCGATCTGAAAAAATAATATTTTACTGAAATTGTGCCAATATGAAGCCCGTTGTTTTCTGTGATTTTGATGGAACGATTACAGTAGAAGAAACCTTTGTGGCAATGTTAAAGCAATTTACCCCGGCAGTGACAGCCGAAATTATGCCACAGTTATATGATCGAAGCATGACTTTAAGAGAAGGGGCAAAAATCATGTTAGAATCTATCCATTCTTATCGTTATTCAGAAGACGGAAAATGTTTGGGCGCAAGCCCAACCCGTCGATGATCGTTGAATTTTCTCGCCCGCAACCCATACGCCCCGGCTTAGTAGAATTAATTGATTTTCTCGATAGTCAAACTATTCCCTTTGTGGTGGTTTCGGGAGGGATTCGGCTGATGGTTGAAACCGTTTTAGGAACATTAATTAATCGCGTAGCTGGGATTTATGCTGTTGATATTGATGCCAGTGGTCATCATTGGAAAGTTCAGTCCGAGTTTGAAGCCGGAAGCGAATTAATAGCAAAAGTTAAGGTGATGGATTTATATCCCACTGATGAACAAATTGCTATTGGAGATTCAGTTACTGATTTCAATATGGCACTAACTGCACCGATTGTATTTGCTCGCGACCGTTTAGCAAAGTATTTAGATGAACAAGGTAAAACCTATATTCCTTGGCAAGATTTTTTTGAGGTACGAGATTATTTAGCACAATATTGGCAAGTGGAGTATTAAAAAGAATAACTAAATTCAAAAACCAAACCCAGTTTTTATATTTTTTGTTATATAATATTTTTTATAGACAGAGAGTTTTTAAAAACAGGGTAATAACGAATATGGCTCAATTTACACGAGTTTTATCAATTGACGGGGGCGGTTTACGAGGACTGATTCCGGCCCAAGTTTTAACGTATGTTGAACAAAGACTACAAGAAAAAACAGGAAATCCAGATGCCAGAATTGCGGATTATTTCGATTTATTTGCAGGCACAAGTGCAGGGGGAATTTCATCCTGTTTATATTTAGCGCCCGATCCTAAAACAGGAGATAGACCAAAGTATAACGCTCAAGATGTAGTTGATTTCTTCTTAAGAGAAGGGCATCGTGTTTTTTATAAAGATTTACTGCATACGATTAAAAACTTAGGAGGATTTATCAATGAAAAGTATTCTCATTATGAATTTCAGCAATTATCCAGTGACTTTTTAGGAGACTTAAAACTGAGTGAATTACTCAAACCTTGTTTAATTACTGCTTATGATATTGAAAACCGAAAAACCCACTTTTTTACTCAGCATGATGCCCAAATTTATCCGAAACAAAATTTTTTAGTCAGAGATGTTTTAAGAGCAACTTCAGCCGCCCCGACCTTCTTTGAAGTCGCTCAAATTCTCTCTTTGAGTAATGAAGCATATCATTTAGTCGATGGTGGTGTTTTTGCCAATAATCCAGCACTTTGTGCCTATTCAGAAGTCCGGAATAAATTTAATCGTGCCTCTGGAATTGGAATAAACCGGGAAAAAAGTCCGACTGCAAAAGAGATGATGATTTTATCATTAGGTACAGGAGATGTTAAAAAAGGATATCCTTATAAAGATGCTAAAGACTGGGGAAATATTAGTTGGTTAATTCCTTTATTTGACATCATTATGACAGGAGTTGCCGAAACCGTTGATTATCAAATCAAACAAATTTATAATGCCGTTGAATGTCCTAAACAATATCTAAGAATTAATCCTATTTTACCGAAAAAAGGTGTTATACCCATTGATGATGCTTCACAGGAAAATTTAGCAGCAATTCAGCAATTAGGTAAAGAACAAACCTTGAAAAATCAACAATCTTTAGATGATTTCATAGATTTATTATTGCTGTAAGTTGATTTAACATTTCCTATTAATTAGATATCAGTCTGGTATCCTAGGGCTTATACTTTGAGGTTTTCCTTGTTTTATATGGTAAAATTGAAATCAAGGTTAAGAAAAAAAGGTAAAGCCCTTTGGATACAATAGATATTAAAGTAATCCAGCATCTGATGGTGCAAGGCCGCATCACCTGGTCTGAACTAGCCGTATTATTGGGGTTATCCGCCCCAGCAACAGCAGAGCGAGTCAAACGCTTAGAAGAGCGAGGTGTAATTCAGGGATATAGCGCTCGAATTAACCCTGAGGCGGTGGGTTGTCAACTGACTGCTTTTGTGGCGCTCACCCTGCAACATCCGCAATATCGCACCACTTTTCTGCAACATATTCAAGCAATGCCTAATGTTTTGGAATGTCATCACGTTACAGGAGATGATGACTATTTATTGAAAGTTCGTTGCCCGGATACTCGTCAATTAGAAAGAATTATTAGTGAAGAGATTAAAGGAATAACTGGCATTTTAAGAACTCGCACAACAGTTGTGTTATCGACACCAAAAGAAACTTCAGAAATTCCATTATCTTCCTCATTAAGTTAAGTCGGCTTAATAAATGGATATTAGTTTATTTTTCAAAGGTTTAATAATAGGGTTTTCTATTGCTGCCCCAGTCGGGCCGATTGGTATTTTATGTATTCGTCGGACTTTAACCATCGGAAAAATCACAGGGTTACTTTCAGGCTTGGGTGCAGCAACAGCAGATGCAATCTATGGTTCTATTGCGGGGTTCGGACTCACTTTTGTCTCTAATTTTTTAGTCAATCAACAAATAATACTTAGAATTATTGGCGGTATTTTTCTCTTTTACTTAGGCTTAAAAACGTTTTTAGAGAAACCACAATCTGAAATACAACAATCCGATTGCGTCGTTAATGCTTTTGCTTCTACTTTCTTCCTAACCATCACAAATCCGATGACTATCTTATCTTTTATCGCAATTTTTGCAGGGCTAGGGTTAGGAACAGAACCTGATTATTCTGAGGCAATAATTTTAGTATCAGGTGTATTTATCGGTTCCGCTTCTTGGTGGTTGTTGTTAACCGCTGGGGTCAGTTTAGCTCGAGATAAATTAAATAGCCATACGCTAAAAATTGTTAACCAAATTTCAGGAGTTATTATATTAGCATTTGGTTTAACCGCTTTAGTAACAGGTTTAAAAAGATAGCGGATTGATTAAAAAGATACGATAATATATTTTAGCTAAAATATTTAGCTCAATTTAACTGAAAGAGTCAGTATCCGTTCATAATGGCAGACAAAAATTAAAATCCTATGAGATACTATAGAAATGCAATAGAAATAGACGGCACTTCGGAGAAGCAATACTATGTTCCAAGATGCACGCCATGCTCAAATCTTATTCCTCACCTCATTTCTGATTTTAGGAATTAGCACCCGAGATTGGACACTTCACCTCCAACATATTATTGTAGTTATTGTCAGTTGTTTGCTGACTCAAATTCTGGCAACCGTTGCTATTTCTTGGAACCTACAACCGACTTCAAAAACGCGGCAAGTCCTTTCTTCCTCTTGGAAAAGTGCCTTAATTACAGCCTTAGGACTTTGTTTATTATTACGAACCAATCATCCCATGACAATGGCATTAGCAGGGAGTTTAGCCATCGCCAGTAAATTTTTATTTCGTTATCAAGGAAAACATTTTTTCAATCCTGCCAACTTTGGCATTATTGCTGTCTTAATCTTAACACAAGATGCTTGGGTTTCTCCGGGACAATGGGGGACAGACTGGTGGTATTTCCTGTTATTTGCGGGTGCAGGCGGTATGATTTTAAAGCAAGTGGGGAGATGGGAAACCTCTGCTGTGTTCTTCAGTGTATATGCCAGCTTAGAAGCCTTACGGAATTTATGGTTAGGATGGAGTTGGGATGTTTTTACCCATCACTTAACCAGCGGCAGTTTACTGCTATTTGCCCTATTTATGTTAACGGACCCCCGTTCAATTCCCAATGCTCGTGGCAGCCGTATAATATGGGCAGTTAGTATTGCTGTCGTCACCTTTTTCTTCCAACATCAATTATTTCTTTCCAGTGCTATTTTTTGGGCACTATTTCTGCTATCTCCATTCACTGTCATTTTAGACTCCATTTGGTCAGAATCTCGCTTTAATTGGGGTGCATCTCGAATTGTTACTAGTTCTCCATCATCATGATTAAAATTCCTCGATTTTTGATAGCATTTTTTGTGATTATTTTCGCAATCATAATTTTCCCTAATTCTGCATGGGCTTTTTGTGGATTTTATGTCGCAAAAGCGGATGCAAGTTTATATAATCAAGCCTCTCAAGTGATTTTAGCTCGAGATGGCAACCGCACCGTGATGACGATGGCAAATGACTATCAAGGAGTAGTCAAAGATTTTGCTTTAGTGGTACCGGTGCCGGTGGTATTAACTGAAGAGCAAGTATGGGTGGGAGAAGGGGAAATTATCGAACGAATTGATGCATTTAGTGCGCCGCGTTTGGTGGAATATTTTGATGAAAATCCCTGCTCTAATTCTCCACAACTGCTGAGAGGCACTCGAGGAGCCCCTGAGATGGCATTTGAAGCAGCACCCGCAGCGCCTCAAAGTGATAGTAGCTTAGGGGTAACGATAGAATCTCAGTTTACAGTCGGGGAATATGATATTTTAATTTTGAGCGCGAAAGAATCGGATGGTTTAGAAACTTGGCTGCTACAAAATGATTATAAAATCCCACAGGCAGCCAGTCAATTATTACAGCCTTATATTCGACAGAATATGAAGTTTTTTGTGGCTAAAGTGAATTTAGCTGAGTTTAATCGCAAAGAATTTCAATCCTTAAGTCCTTTAGTCATCGCTTATGAATCTCCTCGTTTTATGTTACCCATTCGCTTAGGAATGGTAAATGGAAATGGGGAACAAGATTTGATTGTCTATTTACTTTCTCCTAAAGGGGAAACCGAGTTAGTGAATTATCGTACGGTTAAAATTCCTTCTAATATAGAAATTCCAGAATTTGTGAAAGAAGAATTTGTCGGATTTTATAAATCAATGTTTCAAAAAGTGTATGAACGTCAACAGAAAAAAGTTGCATTTTTAGA
>CAYNXM010000012.1:0-10377 GCA_964401105.1 uncultured Lyngbya sp.
ATATATTATTTTGTGAGTTTTCAGAAGTCGTGAAACAAGTCTTAACGCTAGTTGTACGCATTGAACCTACCGCAGAACAGTATAAATTACTGAACGATACTGCGATAGCGTTTGCGTCGGCTTGCAATTGGATAAACGACAACGTCAACTCAAACCTGACCAACCGAAACTCTATACAAGCTGTTTGCTACAGCGATGTTAAATCTCAGTTTGGATTAACCTCTAATCATGTAATTAGAGCCTGTGCGAGAGTTGGTGCTAATCGATTAACTGCTAAACAAAAAAGACGGAAAGTTAAAGGGTTTAAGCCCACCAGTTTTGACTGTGATGCTAGAACATGCAGGATTATTGAAGACAGGTATCTAGTTAGCATCAGTACCACGGGAAAAAGAGTTAAAGCACCGATGCGAGTAAGTAACTACCATATCGGTAAGCTCAAGGGTCAGAACCCAACTTCCGCTCAAGTTTGCAAACATCTCGATGGTAATTTCTATATCCATATTCAGCTTAAATCTTTTGCCCCAACACTGCAGAAAACCGAAAATGTTATCGGTGTAGACCCCAGAAGACGGGATATAGCAGTTACCTCAACAGGTCAATCATGGTCAGGGAAAGATATCAACAATACCAGAGACAAATATTCCAGAAATAGAGCTTCTCTTCAGAAGAAAGCGTCTCAAGGCACAAGGTCACGGGCGCGTAGATGTCGAGAAATCTTGAAACGGTTATCGGGACGCGAGAGAAGATATCAAACCTGGTTGAATCATAATATTTCTAGTTCAATCATTAATGAGGCAACTGCCACCAATTCTTCTATTGCTATCGAAGAGTTAACCGGAATTAGAGAAAGAACTAACTCCAAACCCAGAAACAAAACCGAGCGTAGACGTTCTAATAGTTGGGCTTTCTATCAGTTGAGAACTTTCCTCGAATATAAAGGAATAAAAGAGGGGATAAATGTTATAGCAGTCCCCCCTGCTTACACCTCTCAAACTTGTCATCAATGCCTACATATTCATCCAATTAAAGGGAAGTCCTATCGAAGCAATAAAAGCTTTAAGTGTGGAAATTGTGGTAATCAATGCGATGCAGACTTTAATGGCTCAAAAATGATTGAATTATGGGGCGCATCTGTAACCGCGCCTGGAGGCACGAAGATTCTTAGCTGTAATCTCAGTTATGATTCTTCAGGGCTGCTGAAAGCCCGCACCATAGCGTAGCAACGTGATCGGGAAGGTGTTACACAATAAACAGCAGAGTTATGATTTGGGATGCTAAATTAGATTTTATAAGCTGTGTCAATGGAGGATTAAGGAGCGACTCGGGTAGGATTGATTCAAGACAAAATAGAGTATTTTGAGATTGATGTGGATCGCTCATCTATAAAGGGCAAAGGTTCCGGATGAGTCAGCCATTCAACGGTAGATTAAATTTGCCGTGATTTTCAAGTCATTATCTTTTAGATAGGCTTCATAAATCTGTCAATTTATCTGTCATAACAGGGCAGATGGAAGAGATTGAAGGATTCAAGCTAGAATTGATCATAGATCAGGGTCAAATTATCTAATTAACGAGGTTGACAACCACCTCGACTACACTCACACAATCGTTTGAGATCAGATGATGAGACAAAACCCCATTGAATCACTGGGTGCATGCAGATCGATGCAAATTGCTAGGTAGCACCATCAATGAACACATTCAGGATGAAATTACGTCAAAAGACATTGCTGATTATTAGTGCAGCACTCGTCAGTTTAATCGGGGTTCTGTATGCCACAGCCGCTTTTATTTTGTACAATGACTTCCATCAACTGGAAGTTCAAGATATTCAACAAGATGTCATTCGTGCTTTAAATGCTCTCGATGCTAACCTGGCGAATTTAGATACTCTAGCTCAAGATCATGCCAAATGGGACGATACTTATAAATTTATTGAAAATAAAAACGAAAGTTATATTAAATCTAATTTAGTTGATAATACCTTTGAAGATTTACGGCTCAGTTTTTTTATTTTAATTAATCAAAACAATCAAATTATTTATCAAAAAGGGTTTGATCTCAATCAACAAGTAGAAGTTCCGATTTCAGATCCCCTGAAACAGTACTTCATGCAATCCGATGGCGCTACAGCCGGTCTTTTGATGCAGCCAGACGGTTTAGTCCTGTTAGCAACCCAGCCCATCCTCACCAGTACAGCCACTGGCCCCAGCCGAGGAATGCTGGCTTTAGGACGTTATTTAGAAACAGATGAAATTCAGTTTCTCGCTGATACCACCCAATTAGCGATTCAATTCCGTCTCAAACCGAGTCCAAGTGACCCTGAAGCGATTACAGCATCTTTGATTAAATCGACTCAATATTTAGGAAATGTTGTGATTGATGTGATTCCCGTGAGTCCATCAAAAATTATCGCTACAGCCCAACTGAAGGATTTTTCAGGTCAACCGGTATTACAATTGATTGTTGATAGCGATCGCCGCATCTATCAGCAAGGACAAGCCAGCCAACGTTATCTGACCTTAGCCGCATTAGTCGTGGGTCTAGTGATTGGCGGAGTCACCTTGTTTATCTTAGAAAAGCAAGTCCTGTCTCGCTTATCGAGTCTAGACAAACAAGTCAGTCAAATCAGTCAAACCGGTGACTTATCCTTGAGGGTATCGATGTCGGGGGAAGATGAACTCTCGAGCCTTGGAATTACCCTCAATGGTATGCTACAAGCTCTAGAACAAGCGTTATCGCGAGGTAAAGATAGCGAACAACGATATCGTTTAATGGCAGAAAACGCCACTGATTTAATTACTCGCCATTCTCCCACGGGTTTAATTTTATATGCTTCCCCTGCCTGTCGTCTGTTATTGGGGTACGAACCGGAAGAACTGATCGGCACCAACCCAAATCATTATCTGCATCCAGACGATATTGATGCTTTAACTAAAGCCCACTCCTTTGTGTTGACGCAAAATGTTGTTTATACCGTCACCTATCGTATTCGTCACCGCAACGGCGATTATTTGTGGTTTGAAACCACTAGCAGTGCCATTTGCGATCAAAGCAGCGGCATCACTCAAGACATTTTAGGGGTTTCTCGGGATATCACCGACCGTAAACAACGGGAGCAAGACCTGCTCAATAGCGAAGCTTCCATTCGAGAATTGTATCAAATTACCTCTTCACGGTCATTGAGTTTTGAGCAACAAATTCAGCAAATCCTACACATGGGATGCCGTCAATTTGGCTTAGAAAAAGGACTATTTTGTCAAATTGAGCCATCCCTGAATTGCGAGGTTCCCCAGGGTAAAGTAATCGCAGCGGTTGGCCTCGATCCCTTCTTTCGACCCGAGAGGTTGATTGATATCAGCCAAACGTTCTGTTGGGCGATCGCGAGAACCAATCAACTGATTTATTTTGAATCGATTCAATTTTCTAGTTTTTCATTCTGTCCTATCGATCCACGGTTTAAAACTGAAGCCTTTATGGGAACCCCGGTTTGGGTCGCAGGAGAGTTGTATGGTACCCTATGTTTTTGGAGCGATCGATCCAAACAAGACCCCTTTAAAGCGGTCGATCAAGAGTTGTTAAAATTAATGGCTCAGTGGATTGGAGGAGAAACAGAACGTCAGCATACAGCGGCGCATTTGGCACGGGCCCGAGATGAAGCCTTAGCCGCCACGAGGGCCAAAAGTGAATTCCTCGCCACCATGAGTCATGAGATTCGTACCCCCATGAATGCAGTGATTGGCATGACGGGATTATTGTTAGAAACGCCCCTGGAAGTCATTCAACAAGATTACGTTGAAACCATTCGCAGTAGCAGCGATGCTTTGTTATCCCTGATTAACGATATTCTCGATTTCTCTAAAATTGAATCGGGCAAACTGGAGTTAGAACAACATCCCTTTGAAATCCGCACCAGTATTGAAGAATCCTTAGATTTGCTAGCAGCCAAAGCCGCGAGTAAAAATCTAGAAATCGCTTACCTGATCGATCCTTTAACCCCGACATCTGTGGTGGGTGATATGGCGCGGCTGCGACAAATTTTGGTTAATCTCCTGAGTAATGCAGTGAAATTTACAGAAACGGGTGAAGTGGTGGTTTCAGTCGAAGCTACTCCGATGAAGACTGAAGCAGATGCAGACACGTTCAAAGGTAGTCGCTATGAAATACAATTTGCGGTGAAAGATACAGGAATAGGGATTCCCCCAGAACGGATGGATCGACTGTTTAAGTCTTTTAGTCAGGTCGATTCTGCTACCAATCGTCAGTATGGCGGTACTGGACTGGGTTTAGTCATTAGCCAACGATTAGCAGAAATGATGGGGGGTCAAATGTGGGTGGTCAGTCATCAAACCGTTGCCGGCAATCCTCCCGCAGATTTCCAATTGCCACCGGGAGATATTGACGCTCCTGGGGCGATATTTTACTTTACCATCGTCGCTGAATCAAGAACCCGTTTGTTTTCCAATTTGAGTCAAAACCCGCAATTGCGAGGAAAACGTTTATTAATTGTCGATGAAAAAGACACTCACCAACAAATGGTACTTCAGCAAGCCCAATCTTGGGGAATGGTCACCCAAACGGTAACAACGGCTACTGCGGCCTTAGAACAGTTACAGCAAGAAAATCAGTTTGATATTGCCATTTTAGAGATGCAAATGAAGGATCTCAATGGGTTGGATCTGGCTCGTGAGATTCGACAGTTACCGACTACTCAACAGTTGCCATTAGTGATTTTAACCTCTATGGGACGGCGAAACCGAGGAGATGATGGTTTAGGGAAACTGACTGCTTTTTTAAATAAGCCGACTAAGCAATCTCAACTGTACAACGTATTGGTGAATTTATTGGGGGTCGAACCCCTAGAAGTGCGCTTGCAAGGTCAAACCCAACTGCGTCGAGATATTCCGGTATTAGCCAAGCAGATCCCGTTAAGAATTTTGCTGGCTGAGGATCATTTAGTCAATCAAAAGGTAGCTTTGCAAATTTTACAGCGAATGGGATACCGTGCTGATGTGGCAGGCAATGGGTTAGAGGTTCTACAATCACTGCGACGACAGTCTTATGATGTGATTTTGATGGATATGCAAATGCCGGAGATGGATGGTCTTGAGGCATCGCGGCAAATTCAGAAACTGTATGGTAAAGATCGAAATACTCGTCGCCCCCGGATTATTGCGGTCACCGCCAATGCCATGGAAAGCGATCGCACGGATTGTATCGCCGCTGGTATGGATGATTACATTAGCAAACCGATTCGCATGGAGCAACTGGTGGAAGTGCTGAGTCAGTGTAAACCCCTCAGTCGGGATAGTCTCAGCCCATCCAAAAATTCTGATTTAATACAAATAGAGAAACCTGACATTTTAAATCGTCAAGTAGAGGAGACGACGACCGATAAACAGGCTGTTCTCAATGCTGATGTGATTCAATCTCTCAAAGAGGTTGATGCTCTTGATGAAGTGGCAGAAATTTATTTCGATAGTGCTCCCCAACTGTTGCAGACTCTAAAGGCTGCGATCGCTAATGGTAACGCGCGATCACTCAAGGATAGCGCCCATTCTCTTAAATCAATTAGTGGTACTTTAGGAGCATTTATTTTGTCAGATTATTGTCAACAGTTGGAATTGATGGGACGCAAAAGTGTAGAAAGAGAAAATGCTTTTTCTCAGTTAGAAGCACAGCAGATTTTGCATCAAGTTCAAATTGAGTTAGATCGGGCAATTGTTGCTTTGCAAGGGAAAACTGAGACACACTCTTTGTGATAACGAGCGCGATCGCTTGACTATAGAACCGCTTAGCGGATCTATAGACAAACACAAGATTCTTGATCCCAACGAGTAACTTTGACTGGATTTAGGGTTTCAATCCAAACCTTTGCACCACATCCACAAGCGTCAGGACGATAAACCACCCGACATCCTCCCAGTATTTCTACTTCATGCCCATAAATATTGAGATTACCTTTTTTGGATGAGCCGGATGAGGGCGTTGGCTGCTGAGTATCTGGGAAGAAGGGAGTTTGGGAAGCCAGCTCACCCCACTTTTTTACGGTAATTACGGGCTGTTTAATTTGTGATTTTTGATTCTGTTTAATTTTATGTGAGTTGACATGAATCATGGTTTTGGCTGGGGTTCTGGGATTACGCCAACGGGGAGCTGGGCCTCTAGTTCCTCGTTTGATTATAGGTCTGCCGTTGAAGAGGGGCATTAACCAAATCTTCCCCGTCTTATAAGCCCCTTCGACTCGGCCAGCAATTAGAAGGACTCTGAGGCGAGTTGTAGAAATTTTTAATATGTTCGCAGCTTCCGTGGTACCGACTATCATTGAACTAGAAGGGTATCATAATAGTTTTGAGTTTAGCATAAATCCGAGTCGTTTAACCGACATTTCCAATTTAAGTCTCAAGCTGAGATCACTTGGATTCTGTTTGGGGATAAACTACCTCAATACGGGGGTGGACATGAGACAATTTGTCATAGAACCGAATAAGAGCGATTTACTCGTACCTAATAACAATGGCAAAGCCTCGAATTCTTTATATTTGTCATGAATGCGGCGCAGAATTTTCTCAGTACTTTGGTCGGTGTCCTAGTTGCCATGCTTGGAATTCTCTGGCGGAACAGGTTGAACAACAGGCTCCGGCTTCATTACAGCGTTTTAGTTGGAGTACTCTTAATTCAGACGAGGACCCGCTTTCCGGAAGCGAATCGAAAACCTCCGGACAACCTCGATCTTCGTTTAAATTATCCCAAATTGCCGATCAATCTCAGGCGAGAATGCCGTCGGGTTATGGCGAACTGGATCGGGTGTTAGGGGGTGGAATTGTTGCGGGTTCATTGGTGTTAATTGGCGGAGAACCGGGTATTGGTAAATCAACACTACTGTTGCAAGTGGCAAACCGTTTATCTCGTCATTCTCAAGTTCTTTATGTCTCTGCTGAGGAGTCTGGACAACAGGTGAAATTGCGATCGCAACGTTTAGTGGAAGAACATGAGATAGAAACAGAAACAGAAACAGAAATAGAAACAGAAACAGAAACAGAAGCAGCAGCACAACAGGCAACTAGCAATGGTCAACCCCATTCCCCAGAGAATAGTCAATCGAGTGAGACAGAAGCCGAACCAGAACTGTATCTCCTCCCAGAAACCGATTTAGAGGTGATTTTAAGAGAATTGGAATCTCTCAAGCCGCCACTGGCTATTGTTGATAGTATTCAAACCATTTATTTTGCTAGTTTAACCTCTGCTCCCGGTTCTGTGGCTCAGGTACGGGAATGTACGTCGGCCTTAATGCAGGTGGCAAAACGGGAAAATATCACTTTATTTATTGTCGGTCATGTTACCAAAGATGGGGCATTAGCTGGCCCCCGTGTGTTGGAACACCTGGTCGATACCGTATTATATTTTGAAGGCGATCGCTTTGCCTCCCATCGTTTGTTACGTTCGATGAAAAACCGCTTTGGTGCCACCCATGAAATAGGGGTCTTTGAGATGGTGGCGAATGGCTTAAAAGAAGTGGCAAACCCCTCGGAATTATTCTTGGGAAACCGGGATGAATCTTCACCGGGGACCTCAACAGTGGTGGCAATGGAAGGGACTCGGCCGATTGTGGTCGAACTCCAAGCGTTAGTCAGTCCTGCCAGCCATGGGTCACCCCGACGCGCTGCTACTGGAGTGGATAACAGTCGGTTGGTGCAGATTTTAGCGGTGTTGGAAAAGCGGGTGGGAATTCCATTATCGAAATTAGATGCTTATGTGGCATCGGTGGGAGGATTAAAAGTAGAAGAACCGGCGGCTGATTTAGGAATTGCGATTGCAATTGTAGCCAGTTTCCGCGATCGCATTGTCGATCCGAGAATTATTTTAATTGGAGAAGTGGGTTTAGGGGGGCAAGTGCGGCCGGTTTCTCAGCTTGAATTACGTCTGCGAGAAGCAGCTAAATTAGGATTTAAACGAGCAATTATTCCAAAAGGTCAAAAACCACCTGATTTAGGGATGCAAATTCTACCTGTAGCAAAAGTAATTGATGCGATTGTTGCCTCTATTCCCGCCATGCCTTCAACCATGATTCATTCTAGTTCTCATCCGCCGAGTCCTGAGCCAGAGTTAGAAGAACCGGATTTTTAGCTCAATTAAGATGGCAGCATATTAAATGAATAGTCAGGTTGGAGAAACAAATGAGCGGCATCAGCTTGGAGGGGTTGGGAGAGAAAATAACCTTGACCATAATGACAGCCTAAGGTTTGTAATTGTTCTAATTGTTTTAAGGTTTCTACTCCTTCTGCTATCACATTCATTTCTAAGCTCTTGGCTAAAGAAATAATCATTTTCACCATTTCCAACACCTCCTGATTTTTATCAATTTGATGAACAAATTTTCGATCTAATTTTAGGGTGTCAATTGGAAATTCATTTAAGCAACTTAAGGAAGAATAGCCAGTACCAAAGTCATCGATGCATAATTTAATTCCCAACTCTTTTAACTGTTTTAACAAGTCTACCTGACCCGTGACATTATTCAATAAATAACTTTCATTTAATTCTAGTTGTAAAGAATGACCGTCCAGACAAGATGCCTGTAAAATCCCTTCAATTTGCTCAACAAAATTAGCTTGTTTCAGTTGAATCGGAGATAAATTAATATTGAGCATTAAAGTTGAGTGACCTGGACATTGCTGCCAGTGTTGCAATTGATGACAGGCTTGCTGAAATACCCACCAACCCAAAGGTGTGATTAATCCAGTTTCTTCAGCTAAGGGAAGAAATTTAACTGGAGAAACCATTCCTTGAGCCATTGAATCCCAACGAATCAGAACTTCAAAACTGTGTAAATGTCCGGTCAGTAGGGCTAAAATCGGTTGATAATGCAAACAAAATTCTTGGCGGTCAAAAGCATTTCGTAAGTCTTTTTCGAGTTTTAAACGCTCCATAGCACTGGCTTGCATCTCTGGATCAAAAATTGTGTAGCTGCCTCTACCTAAACGTTTAGCGCGATACATAGCTGCATCTGCATCTCTTAAAACTTCTTCTGAATTTTGATAACCAATTGTACTCAATGCAATCCCGATACTCGCTCCAGTATAAACTTCATAATTTTCTAAAGTAAAAGGACAAGCTAACTGTTCTTGAATTCGCTGTGCCACACGAATGACATCATGAATATCTTTAACTTCTTCTAAAAGAATCACAAATTCATCCCCGCCGAATCGAGCGACTGTATCCACTGAGCGAATACAGTTCGATAATCGTTTTGCTACTCCTTTTAGTAATTTATCTCCTATCGAATGACCTAGAGTATCATTAATAATTTTAAATCGGTCTAAATCAATAAATAGTACAGCATACACATAGTTTTGATTACGAAGGGCTAATTTAACGTGATGCTCTAGTAAACTCACAAACCAGGAACGGTTAGGCAAATGAGTCAGTAAGTCATGTAAAGCGTTATAGACTAAATGAGATTTTATTTTTTGAAAATGATGTTGTTTATGACGATTATTCTGAGCAGAAATTAAGGAATTTTGTAGAGTTACTTCTAAATCTTGAAAATCAATGGGTTTTGGAACGAAGTCAAAAGCCCCATAATTCATTGCTTTTCTAATTTTCGTCAGATCATCGTGAGCTGATAAAATAATTGTTTTAATATGCTCATCAATTTCATTGATTTTTCTGAGTAGAGTTAAACCGTCCATTTCTGGCATATTGATGTCAGTTAAAACCACAGCTATTTCACACTCATTTCT
Source organism: uncultured Lyngbya sp. (assembly GCA_964401105.1). Classification (GTDB taxonomy): domain Bacteria; phylum Cyanobacteriota; class Cyanobacteriia; order Cyanobacteriales; family Microcoleaceae; genus JAAURB01. Next base: position 9,744 of record CAYNXM010000012.1, read on the forward strand.
TAATATTTCAAGTGCATTTTCCCCACTACTGGCAAACACAAACTGAAATTCTTCAGCTTGAATCTTTTTTTCAAACCGCTGTTGAATCAACTGCTGTAAATCAATCTCATGATCTACCACCAGAATCTTAAAGATTTTATGAAGGATTTCATCTGATTGTGTGGTCGGTTCAAGCTGACTATAGTTTTGACCGTAGTATTGTATTTTTCTCTGAAAATCTGGACTACTATTGAGCATGACTGCGCCCCGTGAAATTAGCTCAAAATCACTTCAGGTGACTGAAGCGGTCGGCATCTCAAATCAGTTGTAACTAAATATTATCATTCTAATCAAGAAATTGTGAAAAAGTTGTGAACTATGACCCTGGGGATAGTGGCAATAAGCTATTCCACATCTAATATGTATAAAATAATAATTAGATAGAGTGTGCATCTACAACTATGCTAGCTAAAGGTCACTTCAAGCGCTCGCAACGAGAGAATCTGCTATCTTGCCTGAAAGAAAGCAGTTCTCCACAGTTAACACAACGGATCTTAATATTACTGTTAATGGATGATGGTAAAACATACCAAGAAATTAGTGAATTTTTAGGTTGTGGCTACACAACAGTAGCATATTGGTGTGTTCATGGCGA
>CAYNXM010000013.1:0-4318 GCA_964401105.1 uncultured Lyngbya sp.
AAACCAAATCCAAGCAAAAATCGCCCCTTCTCCGCGATGAAGAAACCAGGGTAAATGTTTTGGCATGGCTTGATCTAAAGCCGTTTCGAGTACAGTAAACTTGTGTTGATAATAGGGACGAATTACCTCAACAGAAACATCCGCTAATGCCCCAGAACCGATGGCGCGGGCGGCGATCGCTTGAGCTTTGAGAGCCTCCTGGAGTGCTACAAAACTGTAAACAGATAACTGCTCTACATTGAAAATTAAGACACATCCAAAATTAGCAGCGAAGACTGGGTTCAAAATTTATACTCCCCCTCAAGACGTAAGCCATTTGGCGCAATTCCCTAAATTTTTCTCATTTTTTTTAAATTCTGCATCCAATCACACAACTTGTACGTACTGATAGTGCTGGCGCAGCTAGGTCAGATTTTTTGATCGAGCATCAGTGAGTTGTCTAGACTCCGCCAGATTTAAAACACGATCTTGAGAAAATTGTAAAACTCATCACTACTTATGGAAAACCAAACTTTGATGTCTACTCAGTTCTTCGCTTTAACAGATGATAATGCCCTAGTCTCTTTTAGTTCTGATAATCCTGCACAAACCTCCTCTATTGCAGTCACAGGCTTAGAGGGTGTATTACTCGGAATTGATGTTCGTCCTGCCACTGGGGCAATCTATGGCATCACAACCGCCAACAATATTTACACCATTGATCCTGATACCGGGATGGCAACTTTTGAAAGTATGCTGAATATTCCCTTTGAAGGTGGAACCATTTCAGGATTTGACTTCAACCCTGTTGCCGATCGCCTACGATTAGTTGGAGATAACGACCAAGACTTCCGAATCAATGTTGATACTGGAGAAGTTATCGTTGACGGTACCCTAGCTTTTGCTGAGGATGACATGAGCGCAGGGGTTAATCCAAATATTACTGCCGCTGCTTACACTAACTCCTTTGCTGGCACGACTACAACCCAGTTGTATGACATTGATACACTACTCAATGATCTAGTCCTCCAAGATCCGCCCAATGACGGAACTTTGGTCACCATTGGAGATTTGGGTATTAACTTTGATACTCTAGGTGGCTTCGATATTCTCTCATCTGCTGAAGGAATGAATGAAGCTTTTGCTGTATCTAACTCGATGCTCTACACGGTTGATCTTTCCACAGGCATGGCAACTAGCCTGGGAATGGTTGGATCAGACCCTAGTATCAATTTTCAGGGATTAGCGGTTATGGCCGATGAGATGATGGCCGATCCTGTCACTTTGTCTTCTGTGTTAACAGGCGATCAGGAGGTTCCAGAAGCGGGTGATGCAGATGCAATTGGCTTTTCTTCACTCATGTTGAATCAAGCAGGTGATGCTTTAGAGTATAGTCTCACCGTTTCAGGTTTGGATTTTGGCCTCTTACTGGGAACTGAACCTCAAACCCCTGACACCGGAGATGATGTGACTCGAATTCACCTGCATGATAACGTTAGGGGCGAAGGCGGCCCAGTCGCTTTTGGTTTATTCGATCTGGTTGCGCCAGAAGTGGGAGATCAAGATGCTGATGACTTGACAGTGGTTGAGAACGCCGATGGATCTGTGACTCTTTCTGGTATTTGGGAAGAAACCGATCCGGCTGTGATCCCGCTCAGCGAGTTTGTCTCTGAAATTCGCGATGCTGAATTTGGGGAAGATATCGGTTTGTACTGGAATGTCCATACAGAAGAGTTTCCCGCAGGAGCAATCCGAGGTCAACTTCAAAGCGGAGATCTCAGTGGCGATGACGAAGTTGTCGGAACGGATGCTATGGACTCTCTTGGAGGGGGTGCAGGCAATGATACAGTCGCTGGAAGCCTGGGAGATGACTTGATCGCTGGCAGCATTGGTGATGATGTCCTGCGAGGCGATCGCAATGTTCGCGATCCTCAGACAGGCGAGATGGGTGGTAATGACACTCTCATGGGGGGCGCTGGTAATGACCGCCTTGGGGGTAAAGCAGGGAATGACGAACTTTATGGCGGTGAAGGTGATGACAGTATTTGGGGTGATGCTGGAGATGATTTGATTCGAGGCGGTGAAGGCAATGACCAACTCTTCGGCGGCACAGGATCTGACACCTTCATTCTGGCAATGGGAGAAGGAAGCGACAGTATTATGGACTTTGAAGTGGGGATGGACATGATTGGTTTAACCAGTGGTCTGACCTTCGAGGCTTTAACCCTGACCGCATCAGGAAGTGATACTCTAGTTGAGTTCGGTAGTGAACAACTGGCTGTTGTAGCTGGAGTAGAGGTCGATGCTTTGATGGAAGATATGTTTATGTCCGTCTAAACTGGACTAGGTTTTTGGGGGTGGGTTGAGTCTCATCCCCGCATTGAGTAATATTACTCTTGAATATGATAAAGTCTGTCTAGAAGATTTGTTTGACTGGGGTGTAGTTAGAGCTAAAGCTAGTGGGTGTCTGGATGTTCTACTAATATGGATAATGAAGGATTTGAAGCCTCAAGAAGTACAGCTTCGGATAACAATCCGTCGAATGTTGAGCTGTGGAAAAAGTTAAAGCAAGGACAGATAGAGGCACTGGGTATCCTCTATGATCGCCATATCGGTTTAGTGTATGCGGTCGCGCTAAAAATTACAAAAAATACCCAAGATGCTGAAGATATTGCCCAGGGAATTTTTTTGGGTCTGGCTCAATCCGCTTATGACCCCAAAAGAGGCTCTTTAAGGACTTTTCTGGCGATTATGACTCGCTCCCGCAGTATTGATCTGTTAAGATTGCGCCGCAGGCGACAGAATATCCTTCAGACGAATCATGCAAATTCACTTCAGGAGTCCACCGATGTTCCGACAGAAACCTTATATCAAGCAGAATCAGCTCAACAAGTCCAGAATGCTTTAGCACAACTTTCTGAAAACCAGCAACAAGTTTTACATTTAGCATATCGCGACGGACTCAGTCAAACTGAAATTGCTGAGCAGCTAGGTGCTCCCTTAGGAACTGTAAAGGGCTGGGCACGACGTGGCTTGATCAAACTGCGTCAGAGCTTGCAAGATAGGCAGGAGGGTGAATTGTAGTATGAATCAGTCAATGCCATCAGAAGAACTTGAGCTTTTAATCGCCGGATATGTTCTCAATGATCTCAGTGATGAGGAAGCAGCCATTATGGAAGAGTTACTAAAGGATGCTGAAGTGGTTGAGGCAGTTGAGCAAATGCAGTTGGCTTTGGAACAAGCTTATGCTCCTAAACAAATCCAACCTTCTCCCCAGTTACGTTCAGTGATTATGAATTTCGCTGAAAGCACTCAACCTATTGTAAATCAAGGGGTTGAACCCGATCCAGAAATGGGATCAAAAATGCCCTCACAAACCTCATCAGTTGTGTTGTTGCCCCGCTGGGTGAAGCTTCTGGGGGTGCTGGCTGCTGTGTTAATTGCCGGTTTGAGTCTGAGTAACTATCTGCTATGGCGATCGCTGCGAATTCAGCAAGCCCGAATTGATACAGAATCTCTCGTCTTTTCGCTCCTACCGACTGCAAACGTTAATCTTTCTCCTGAAGTTATCGTGAAGGCTGATCCCGAAACCTTAAGAGGAACCTTAGTTGTGAAAAATTTGCCGCCTCTTGAACCGGGAAAGGTTTACGTACTCTGGACCGTATTAGCTCCTGATGCCCCTTTTACAACAGATCCGAAAAATGCAATCTTGACTCAGGTCTTTACTGTACCTGCCGCAGGTGAGCAAACTCAACCCTTGATTTTGCCGAGTGCGTTTCAAGATCCTAACTTAGTCGAAGCTTTTGCCATCACAGTCGAAGATGCTGCAAGTCCTCAACGTCATCAGTCTTCGCCCATTCTCATTCAGAAACTTTAGTATTGATTTATTAAAATTAAAAACAAAAAAATTCTATAGAGACGTTAAATGTGACGTCTCTACGATTCGGAAAGCCTTTGATTTTAAGCGAGGGATGAACTCATCATATTTGCGGTTTTGCCTTGATACACTTTTTCTACAACCTCCGCTAAGCGTTTCATTGCAATCGTGATTTCTTCATCTTTTGCCGTTAAACTGAGGCGGAGACATTGTTGTTTATGGGGCCAATTGGTTTGTAAACCGGGGAAGAATGAACTTCCAGGTACAGCAATCACGCCGACTTGTTTCAGTTGTTGATACAATTCCCAGTCCGTAATTGGCAAATCTTTAAACCAAATCCAAGCAAAAATCGCCCCTTCTCCGCGATGAAGAAACCAGGGTAAATGTTTTGGCATGGCTTGATCTAAAGCCGTTTCGAGTACAGTAAACTTGTGTTGATAATAGGGACGAATTACCTCAACA
>CAYNXM010000014.1:0-10671 GCA_964401105.1 uncultured Lyngbya sp.
ATTGAAACGGATATGCAAGCCTCAAAGGCTTCGAGTGCCTCATCATAGATTCGATTGGACTGATTGCCAATAACTGTTGCGGCGGGAAGCCTAGATGCTTTACCCGTCGTTTTTTATGAGAATAATCCGCTTAACTTCCCATTTGTTAAAGCTTAATTCAAGTAAAATAAGCAAATTGTGATTAAGATCATTGTTGAATCTTTCAGAGTAACTATGGTTCTTTATTACTTCACGAAAGCTTTACAACCTATTTTGATAAAGTTTACAAAATCATTACAAAAATCTCTGTATTTTTACGAATAGTTAGTGTTAACTTCAAATAGAAGATTCATCTAAATTACCGATTGGAAAATAAAAGTTTGTTTTTTACCTCTATAACTCTAAAAGATGGATCGGAGAAGCGGAACACACATCTACCAAGCTTGACAATTTTTGTAATAAAGAATGTTACACGTGAAATATCAAAATTTAATAAGACTGATGGAAATGATTGTTTCAAATTCAGTATGGAAAGCAACTGATTGACACTGAAATTATTTGATTGAGTCATTCCATTTTTTATTACAACTTCAGAGGAATTATGAAATTTATCAACGTTCCCCAAACATTAGAGGCTAGTTTGGATTCCGCTGCTAAATCTGCCCAAAATTTACTAACGAATTTAGCCGTTAACCAGCATTTTTCTCAAATAATCACTACTGCTTTTGAGGATGAGTTCAATACAGAAAAAATAGAACGCTTGCGGCAAGCCTGGGCAGACGGGGATTTTAGCCATCTACCAGAAGTAGAAATTCGCTCTAGTCAGGACATTAATCGCGGCGCAGGCGCTTTTTCTAAAAATACCAATAAGATTTATTTAGCTGAAGAATTTGCTGTTTTACACCGCAATCATACAAGCGCGATCGCGGACATTTTACTGGAAGAAACCGGGCATTGGATCGATGCTGAAATCAATACAGAAGAAGCACCCGGAGATGAAGGGGCAATTTTCTCGGCGCTAGTTCGAGGTAAAATTCTTAATCCTCAACAGTTGCAAGAACTAAAAACAGAAAACGATCATGCAACAGTGATTTTAGATGGGGAAGAAATTGAAATTGAACAAGCGATTGTTTCCTACGATGGAGAAGTTGTCTTCTATGAAAATGAGACAATTCCATCCGATGTGAGCCGTTATGAATCTCCTCGCTTAGATGGTCTGCAAGCGTTTGATGAAGCACAAAATGTCATTCTTTCTGAGGATATTGTTACCAATAATCCGCAGTTATGGGAACAAACATTAACCCCAGCCATTCCCAGTGGAACTGAAGTCAGCAGTCACTATATTTGGATTGCACCCTCTCAAGATCCTCGGCTACGAGTGACGGCACAATTTACATTTGATCAACCGATTGTGGGTTTTTTGGGTTGGAGTGATGAGTTACTCGCCACGAATGATTTACTCGGTTTAAATAATATGATTTATTCCGATCTAACGACTACTCGTCTAGATAACCATGCTCAATATCCTCAACTCGATGATTCGGCAACTTTAATTGATGATTACACTGTCGAAATTAGCTTTTCTAATGATAGTGGACTGGACCCAATTCGGATCTTAACCTCTAGTGATAATATTGCTTTGCCTGAATTTCCTACCACCGAACCCGAACCCGAATCCCCAGCCGAGTCCGAACCCGAAACTTTACCGGATAATGTAACGCGCCTCGAAGCTGAACAGTTTAATCTCACAAACTATGGGATTGATGCGGGTGATTTTGCCTCCGGCGGTCACTATATTACTATTAGTAGCAGTGAAGGAACCGCGACGACAAACTGGACAGCAGAAGCAGGAACTTACGAGTTAACCGTTGGCTATTACGATGAAAGTGATGGTTTATCCGATGCCTCCATTAAGATTGATGATGTTATAGTCGATAGTTGGACATTTGACCAACCGGGAGGAGGTACTCGCGCGAGTGCGAATAACCGAGTTGAACGAACCGTTACGGTTGACCTCAATTCTGGCAGTACAATTGAGTTAATGGGAACCCAAGAAGCGGGGGAAAATGGACGGTTTGACTATGTTGATTTAGTACTGATTCAACCCGCAGAAAATATTAACCCTATTGCTAGCGCAGACAGTTTCAATGTTGTTGAAAATAATAACTTAATCGTTGATGTTAATGTCGGAGTTCTTAGCAACGATACGGATGCTAATGGGGATAGTTTAACCATCAGTAGTTATGACACCGCCGCAACCGCTGGCAGCCTGACACTGAATAATGATGGTAGCTTTAGCTATACTCCCCCGACAGATTTTACTGGAGTCGATGGCTTTAACTATACAATTTCTGATGGTAACGGCGGGGTTGATACTGCCACCGCCTACATTCATGTCACCCCTGAACAAAACTCAGTTGAAATTCAAACCGAGGACATGACTCTGAGGAATTATGCTATCCGCGATCGCAATTTTGCTTCGGATGGACAACTGATTAGACATCGTAACAATGATCGCGTTGGGACTGCAACCACCACTTGGGATGGAGAATCTGGGGTTTATGATATTGAAGTGGTTTACTACGATGAAAGCGATGGCAGTGGTACAGCCGAAGTTAATATCGATGGTAACCGGATTGACAATTGGACGCTAGACAACAATGCAGGCAGCGCTAACCCAAGTAATGATAACCGAGTTGAACGGACTTTAACCCAACCTGTTAATCTGTATCCCGGTAGCCAAATTCAGTTAAGTGGATGGCGCGATGGCGGAGAAAATACTTGGTTTGACTCTATTAAACTGACTCCGAGTCAGAGTGGTATTGTTCGGGTTGAAGCGGAGGATATGGTTCTCAATAATTATATTGTTCGTGACCGTACCTTTGCCTCCGGCGGACAACTGATTAAACATCGTAACAATGATCGCGCTGGGACTGCTACAACCACCTGGACAGGAGAAGCCGGAACTTATAATATTCAGGTGGCTTACCATGATGAAAATGACGGCAACGCTACAGGACAATTAACGGTTGATGGTCAACTAATTGACAGTTGGAGTTTTGATGAAAATCCGAAAGGCACTAACCCTAACAAAAATAACCGAATTGAACGAGTTTTAGAAGTGCCTGTTACCCTGACTCCAGGGAGTGAAATTGAATTCACCGGATGGCGGGATGGGGGAGAAAATGCTTGGCTTGACCATATCCAATTTATCCCAGTTGAACCCGTAGAAAATACCAATCCTGAAGCGGTTGATAATCAGTATAGTGTTGCAGAAGACAATACCCTTACCATTGCAATGACAGCAGGGGTTTTGAGTAATGACACTGATGCAAATGGAGATAATTTAACGGTTAGCAATTACGACAATAGTTCCACTGAGGGAGGAAGCGTTAATGTTAATGGGGATGGTAGCTTTAGTTATACGCCTGCGGCCAACTTTGCCGGGACGGATAGCTTTAATTACACCGTTTCTGATGGCAAGGGCGGGGTTGATAGCGCAACGGTAACGATTGAAGTCACCGCAGAAAATGACGCGCCTGAAGCGGTTGATGATAGCTACAGTCTGGCTGAAAATACAGAATTAACATTTAATGCCATTAGTAATGATAGTGATGTTGATGGGGATACATTAACGATTGATAATTATGATACTGCTTCATTCAATGGCGGCAGCGTCAGTCTAAATGGCGATGGCAGCTTTACTTATATCCCTGTGGCTGATTTTACTGGCAGTGATAGCTTCACTTACAACATTTCTGATGGTAACGGCGGTACTGATACCGCAACAGTTAACTTAACGGTGACTGAGGTTAATACAGACGAAACTCGCATCGAAGCAGAAAACCTGACCCTGGATAATTACGTTGAAGAGGATGGGGATTTTGCTTCGGCTGGAAAACTGATTACAATCGGCAATAACGGCGATACCGGAACAGCTAGCCATACCTGGACTGGGCTAGGGGGAAGCTATGAGTTAACAGTTGCCTACTTTAATGAAAGCGACGGTGCAGGGAATGCTACGGTTAAAGTCGATGGCGTAGAAGTAGACAGTTGGACATTAAACAATCCCAGCAGTGGAAATCGTCCCAATGCGGGTAACTTGGAAGAACGAACAGTTAGTGTCGATCTCAATTCCGGCAGTACGATTGAGGTGGTTGGGGTTCGAGATGCAGGAGAAAATGTACGCCTTGACTATTTAGCATACACTCCAATTGTTACAGAACCGGATGTGACTCCTCCCACGGCCAGTTTAGCGGCTGAAACCTTGACTGTGGGATTAGGGTCTAACTTGAACTACAACTTTACTGTTAATTTTAGCGATGAGACGGGAGTTGATACGGATAGCTTCGATAGCAATGATATTCAGGTGACTGGCCCTAATGGTTTTAGTCAAATGGCAACCTTGCTGAGTGTGACAGACAGCAGCGCCACCTATCAAATTCAAGCACCGAATGAAGGTTGGCAAAATAATAATTTTGGTAGTTATACCGTTACCGTTAAGGCGGATGAAGTTAGCGATATTGACGGTAATTTCATCACAGAAACACCGCTGGGAAACTTTCAAGTAAATGTGGGTGAAACGGTCAGTTATGCCTTCTCAGATAAAGGGATTATTGCCCGACTCGATCAAGATTTTGTCTTCACACCGGAGTTTGAAGAGACGTTAGAAATTATGCTATTGGGTGATTCTATTACCCAAGGAAAAGTGAATAATTCCGAACCCGAAGCCGAACGAGAAGGCTATCGGCGCTTCCTGTGGGATGCCTTAAATGATTTAGGATTAGATATTGATTTTGTCGGGTCTGAATCAAACGGAACCGGTGGTTTTGACCAAGATCACCAAGGACATCCCGGCTGGAAAATTGAGCACTTAACTAATGGTAAAAATGACACTCCTGACAGTGGTATAGATAACTGGATCTCAGCCGAACAAGCACAGCCAGACTTAATTTTAGCCATGGCAGGAACCAATAATGCTAGTAGTCAAGCTTCTACAATTGCCAATCATTTAGATAATTTAATTGATGAAATATTCACGAATCCTGTGTTTGATGGTGAATTAATTGTCTCAACTATTGCACCCATTCATCCCAATAGTTCTTACTATGATTCTCGTTTACCCAATGTTATCGACTACAATAATTTAATTCCTGGGATTGTCGAAGAATATGCCAACCAGGGAGAAGATATTCACTTTGTAGATATTTGGTCAGGGGATTATGCTATCACAGAAAATGATATGACGGCCCCCCCAGATGATAACGGTTTACACCCTAGCGTCAATGGTTATCAGAATATGGCGCAAACCTTCTACAATGCCATTCTCGATGCAGTGGGTGTAAGCGAGTCTGTGAGTGATGTGAGCAATATTATCGGTTCTGACTTAGATGATATTATTGTTGGCAACAATAGCAGTAATGAAATTGTTGGCGGCGTTGGCGCAGATGAAATTACAGGCAATAATGGTGCTGATTTATTCATCTATGAAACAGCCAGCGATGGTGAGGATATCTTAACTGATTTTGATGCAACTGAGGGAGATATAATTCAGATTTCGGCTTCCGGTTTTGGTGGCGGTTTAGAAGCAGGAATTAGCCTCAGTGATAGCATTGCAGCGGCCACAGGCGTGTTTGTCAGCGGTTCTAACCCCCAACCTATTGGTAACAGTGCTAACGTCCTCTATGACTCCACAAGCGGGGTTCTCAGCTTCGATGTGGATGGGGAGGGTGTTGAAAATCCGGTAACATTGGCAACTTTAACAGGCGCACCTGCCCTGGCTTTTAATGACTTAATAATTGCTTAATTCAACCCCCCGTAGAGGCGTTTTATAAAACGTCTCTATCATTATATTTTGAATCCCTGTCTACATTTTTAATAATATTTTAGTCAGGCAGCTTGACACTCTAACTCCGCTATATTATACTGTATAATATAGCGGAGTTAAATTAATAAATATGGAGAAAAAACTTGAGTTTTAATCCTGCGTTGTGCCGCAACGAACGGGAAGTTGAAAGTAAATTAATTGTGAGTTATTTATTGCCGCAATTAGGATATACTCCTGAGACTTGGCATCAGGAAGTTACGTTTGGTAATATTCGTTTAGATTTTTTATCTTTTGCTACACAAACTATTCCATTGACTCTGAATGCAGACTTTCCTTCAGGAGTTGTGATGGAAGCTAAGCACCCTAATCAAACCTTAAATCGTCATGTTTATAAGCTACGGCATTATCTAACTAGCTTAAGTATCCGATATGGACTGCTGACAAACGGCAAAGAAATCCGAATTTATGAGCGTCATTCTAATAATATTAAGTTAGTTTTTAGATGTTATGGACAAGACGTAGAAAATAAAATAGAAAAAATTAAGAATTTAATTGGTCGAGATTCAATTAAGCCTCGAATTCATTCCACAGGTTTAGTCAATTCTAACCCATCAAACCAAAGTCATGATATTCATTCAGAGACAGTTCAACAAATTTCCAATTCAAAGACCATCGCAAAAGTAGACCCTACATCATCCCTAAAACCCGATCAAAAACAGAAAACGGTTTCCTCACCTTTTCATCAAACAACTCTGATTAAAAATCAAGATAAAAATCACATGAAAACCATTGCTGTTCATCATAATAAAGGCGGTGTTGGCAAAACAACCACTGTTGTTAATCTAGCCGCAGCCTTTAGTCGAAAAGGTTACCGCGTCCTGGTCATTGACCTAGATAGTCAAGCTAACACAACTTTTGCCATGGGGCTAGTTAAATTTCAATTTGACGAAGATGATAATATTAAAGACTCCTATGTTTATCACTTATTAAAATCTAGCGAATTAGATTTTGTTTCCGATCTTGTCAGAAAGTCTGATGGCTTTGATGATCCTGAAATTGATGTAATACCTTCTCATATCAACTTACTCCAACATCAAGATGTTCTGAAAAATATTCAAGCAATTCCTTTTCGCTTACCCACTAAAATAAAGCAGGCTGAAAATGATTATGATATCGTGATTATCGATACTCCCCCTTCCCGTGATTTATTTGCGCGTTTACCTTTAATTGCTGCTGATTATTTAATTATTCCATCAGATCTCAAACCTTTTGCTAATCAAGGATTATTGAATGTTAAAACTTTAATTCAAGAGATTAATGAGTTTCGTGGTGCTGCTGGACGAAGCCCGATTAAAATTTTAGGTGTCTTACCTTCTAAAATCTCAACAAATGCTCAATATATTAAGTATGTGCTGAGACGACAGAAAAAAGCAATTATTGAAAACTATAATTTTCCTATCATGAAAAGTACGATTTTTGAAAGATCGGCTTTATCTTACTGTTTAAATGAAACAGTGATTATGAGAAGATTAGAAATTGCAGAACCAAAGTCTATTTTTAAATATGCAGAAAAAAAAGCCAGTGCGGGTCAATCTGTTGCAGAATTTGAAGCACTAGCAACAGAAGTTTTAATTAAAATGGAGTTAAAAAAATGATTAATTTTTCCTATATCGATGTTAGTTCTATCCATGCTGATGTTCCCCGTTCAGAATTTTCTGAAGCTGAAATCGATCACTTAGCCGATATAATTTTAGAGTGTGGGGGAATTTTAAAGCCTATATTTTTACAACAGATGGATCTAGAAAATTTTAAAGTAATTGAGGGGAATTTAGAATATTATGCAGCCGTTAGAGCCAAGGAAAAAGACTTACGTCAAGGTGAAATGATTAATGCAATTATTGTCCCTGCCGAGCAAGCAAAATCAATGCAAAAACAACTTGATTTTTTCAATCAGTTGGATACTGTAACTTCAAATATACCTCAGACAAATGATATTAGAACAGAAGAAAAGTTAAAAGCGTCTGAAGCTGAACAGAAAAAGCAGATTACTCCTCTGGAAAAAATTAATACTTATGAACAAGCAGAACTGTTTAAACTATTAAAGCAGAGAGAGATAAAAAAGGCTGATAAACTAGCAGAAGCAATTTGTAAAGTTCGCGATAATAAGACTAATGGCTTTACTGACTTTACTGATGTATATAATTCAGTTAAATCTCTTAAAATTAAAGGTTTATTAGGTGAAAAAACTATGCTATCAATTATTGATGCTTTATCTAATACCTAAATTTATAAAAACCTTAAAATTGAGATCAACAAAACTAAAGTTAATTGTCTCATTCATCTGCTGAAATTAATGCGAACGCTTGATCAATAATTTCTGATTGATTCACTCGCTGTTCTAATTCCTCTGAATCATAACGTCCTTCTTCTACTTCTAGAGAAGCTTTGTTAATCGCTTGTCGATAGGCTTTCTCTAAAATCCCGTATAATTCTTCAGAATTTAAGTAAAACCCTTTTGATTTTGGTCGCTCATTTAAGTCTTGAATTTCTAAAACTGAATTGCGAATTGAAATATCCCAAGAGCGAGTTATTCGATTTTCGGCTTGTCGTTTAATTAAATGAAGTAACAAAATAACTGCATAACTCCGGATATTATTTATCAGATCTTTTCTACCCATTTCTTCTAAGTCTTCAACCAAGGTTAATGATCCTTTCAGATCGCCTTTCTGTAGTAATTCTTTTAATTCTAGAATTTCCTCCATGATCCCTAAATATATAAAGGATACGGAAAGTTGGCTAGCGCCAAACATTTTCCTTAACGATATTATAACTCTCTTCTTAAATGAATAACAGCTATCATATCTGTATTACTAAAGTTGATCGTTCAACTAATCTGCTGAAATTAATGTCATCGCTTGATCAATAATTTCTAATTTATTTATTCGTTGTTCTAATTCCTTGGAATCATAACGTCCTTCTTCTACTTCTAGAGAAGCTTGATCGATGGCATTTAGATAGGCTTCTTCTAGGGTTTCTAATAGTTCTTCTGATTTGAGATAATAACCGCCGGCTTTCCGTCGTTTATTTTTTCGTTGAATTTCTCTAACTGAATTCCGAATTGAAACATCCCAAGAACGAGTTGTGCGATTTTCGGCTTGTTGTTTAATGATACGAATCAATAAAATAATAGCATGGCTACGAATATTATTAATAATATCATCGCGACTCATTTCTTCTAGTTCCTCAACAATGGCAAGCGATGCTTCAATATCACCTTTTTGCAGTAATTCTTTTAATTCTAGAATTTCCTCCATGATCCCTAAATATATAAAGGATAATGATATTATAGCTTCAGTTTGACAGTGGGATAGCCGATCTCAAATGAAAAGAAGTTGAACTGTAACCCTATTTCAAGTAGAATTTAGGGCAATATTATTTACTCTTATTAGGATCTGCGTTGAAAAGACTACAATACCCCTGGCGCAACCGCCGGCTTTTCTGGTTCATAGCCAGCCTAATTCTATCACTCATTTGTAGCCTTTGGGCGCTTTCTCTAGTCATGAACGTCGAGTATGCTATTCATGATGATGCGCGATCGCATATTGTATGGATGTTGCGATTTATCGATCCTGATTTATTTCCAAATGATATTATTTTTGACTACTTTCAATCTGTTGCACCAGTCGGATATACTACTTTTTACAAAGCTTTTGCTACAATTGGAATTCATCCTTTAATAGTGAATAAATTGCTACCCACTCTATTAGGATTAATCGCTACAGGTTACTGTTTTGGAATATGTTTGCAGATTTTACCCGTTCCTTTTGCTGGATTTTTATCAACGTTATTTCTGAATCAGAATCTTTGGTTAAGAGATGATCTAATTTCTGCTACACCAAGAGCTTTTTTTTATCCTCTATTTTTAGCCTTTTTATATTATCTTTTAAAAGAATCTAGACTGGGAATTGCTATTACTATTGTATTACTAGGAGTCTTTTATCCTCAAGCCGTTTTACTCGCTGTTGCTGTTCTGATTATCCAAACTCTCTGGCAAATACTGGCGGGTAAAAGGATTATAAATTCTCAATTACAGTATTTAGTTATTGGTTTAATTATTGGTTTTTTAATTTTACTTCCTTATGCACTTCAAGTCTCAGAATATGGTTCAATTATTACTTTAACTGAAGCTAAAACATTACCTGACTTTTATCCCGGCGGACGGGCTTCTTTTTTTACTAATAATTTATTTGATTTTTGGATAACAGGCGATCGCTCTGGTTTTTTTCCTCAAGAATGGTTTAATAAAGGATTTCCACCCCCTCAATTATTTTTAGGTTTATTACTTCCTATTTTATTGAAATTACCAAATAAATTTACTATTACTCATCAATTTACCGAAAAGCTTTTAATTCTGCCTCAGTTATTCTTAGCTTCAATTGGACTATTTACTTTAGCTCATATTTTCCTGTTTAAATTACATCATCCTAGCCGCTATAGTCAGCATAGCCTACGAATTATTTTCGCGATCGCTGCCAGTATTACAGTGACTCTTATTCTCGATAAATTTAGATATCTAATTCCCTGGAAAAAGACTAAAATTTATGTTAAGTTTGCAATGATATGTTTAGGATTTTTTTTATTATCTTATCCTAGCTTACTGCAAGGATTTCCTCGTACAAATTATATTATCGGTAAAAACCAATTACTTTATGAATTTTTTGCGCTGCAACCCAAAGATATTCGTGTTGCTTCTTTTATTCGAGAAGTTAATAATATTCCGGCTTTTTCTCAACGCTCTATTTTAATTGGATCTGAATATTTTTTGCCATATCATAAAAATTACTACACTGAGTTAAAGCAACGTG
>CAYNXM010000015.1:0-7630 GCA_964401105.1 uncultured Lyngbya sp.
TTGAAAACGACCGTACTTTTTGAACCGTGGAAATCCATGACCTCGCTGTTTGAATGCCTCCCAAGAGTTATGTAGTCTCTTGACCACATCCTGTGTAACTTGAGAATGCACCGCCTTAAGTTGAGGGTCTGACTTTTTCCATTGAGTTAATTGTCGTTTTTGTTCTATGTATCCAGGAAAAGGAATATCAGCAGACATAATATATTCCCGGTTAATAGAACAACAATCAACTCGACACTTTCTGCTATTAATCCAGTCTTTCAAGTCTCGTAAGCAACGGTTATAAAGTTGCCGACAAGTCTCTAGCCATCTCAAGATTAATTCTTGCTGAGCGACCCTTGGATAAATGCGGTAAGTGTAGTTCATTGTTAAAGTCATGAGTGCATTTTAACACATCTTAAAACTGATGATAAGCGTTGAGTTTCATAGACCCTGACCCGGCTATCATCCCGACGCTGCAATTTTAAATTACAGCGCGGGGCTTCCCGCCGGGATAGCTAAGAAGGGGGCTGTCTAAAGAAGAATTTAATTGGCTAAAAGATTATGCACAGTCAAAGGACAGGCAAATATTGGAAGTTATTCGAGACTACATCAAGCGATTGCCTCGGAAAGTTGACGGCGGTTAAACTTGTCCCCTCGAAGAAGGGGAACCGCACGGGTCGTTTGGCTTCCCCGGATTAAAAATCACAGGGCTATCTATTCTCCCGGAGGTTTTTTCGTGAGAAACTATTTTAGCATTTTGAATGGGGATTGAGAACCAACGCTGCGATCGCCTATAAAAATGATATTTGATCCGAGGCTGAAATCCCCTATAATTCAAGAGAATTTATTTGTGATTATCCTCAAAACTTTGTGAATACTCGTCGAATTCAACCTTTACCCGGACAAGAGTCTGTTTGGGATTATCCCCGGCCTCCCCGTTTAGAAGAGACAAATAAACATATTCAGGTAATTTTTAATGGTGTGGCGATCGCGGATACCACTGCCGCCAAACGGGTGTTAGAAACCTCTCATCCCCCTTCTTACTATATTCCGCCGGAAGATATCCAAATGGAATATTTAATTCCAACCCCTAAAGGCAGTTGGTGTGAATGGAAAGGACAAGCATCTTATTATACGGTAAAGGTGGGTGAAGAACAACAAGTCAATGTTGCTTGGTATTATCAAAATCCTACTCCGGCTTTTGCTGGGATTCAAAATTATATCGCATTTTATCCTAATCGGATGGAAGCTTGTTATGTGGATGGAGAAAAAGTTCAAGGCCAAGCGGGTGACCTTTACGGCGGATGGATCACTTCAGATCTTGTTGGCCCGTTTAAAGGCGGTGCAGGTACTTGGGGATGGTAATAACATCATCGTTTAATTGATTCAAGAAAATACAATTTTAAATTTAAATTAAGTGGAGTCTAATGTTTGCAAATCAGCCTATTCCCGAAATCAGTGTTGAAGAGTTGAGTCATCATTTAACAGAAGGTTCAACAGAAAATTTACAACTGGTTGATGTGAGAGAACCAAACGAAATTGAGATCGCTAGTATTAACGGATTTCTTAATTTACCATTAAGTCAAGCTCAACAATGGTCCCAGGAAATTGAGCAATATCTCGAACCCGAAACAGAAACCTTGGTTTTGTGTCATCATGGAATGCGTTCGGCTCAGATGTGTCAATGGCTGATTAATCAAGGATTTACAAACGTTAAAAATATTACTGGGGGAATTGATGCTTATTCAGTTCTGGTTGACCAGGATGTGCCTCGATATTAATCAGCTTTGCTTTAGTGATAATCCAACGCCTGCCTGGGTTGACTCAATTTGTTTGAGAAACTAATTGATAATATCAGTCGTTTAGACTAATCTACTCATACTGTCGCGGCTGATATCCAGCACTATTGAGGTATCCATTTATGTATTTTTCCAATGAATTCTGATCGAATTATCGTACCTTTAGATGTTCCCACAAAAGAATATGCGATCGCATTAATTGAAAAACTGCCTCAAGTTTCTTTTTGGAAAGTAGGCTTAGAATTATTTGTCAGTGCCGGACCTGAGATTTTAACAATTTTAAAACAACAACAAAAACGAATATTTTTAGATCTCAAATTTCATGATATCCCCAATACTGTAGCGGGGGCTTGTCGGTCTGCGGCGCAATATGGGGTTGATTTAATCACCGTTCATGCCACCGCTGGAAAAGTAGCCCTCACAGCCGCCCACCAGGCCGTTCTACAGGGGGCAAATCAAGCCAATCAATCCCCACCTCAGTTGATTGCTATCACTCTATTAACCAGCCTTAACACTCGGGAATTAGCCTTTGATTTAAAAGTTCCCGTTGAGTTACCAGAATATGCTCTACACATGGCATTACTCGCCAAGGACTGCGGTTTACCAGGGGCGGTCTGTTCTCCTCAGGAAGCCCAGCAATTACGACAAGTGTGTGGCGATGATTTTCTCCTGGTTTGTCCGGGTGTGCGTCCCAGTTGGGCGAGTAAAGGGGATCAAAAACGGGCGTTTACCCCCGCCCAAGCGGCAAAAGCTGGAGCAAATTATCTGGTTATTGGAAGACCTATTACCGCTTCAGATGACCCTGTAGCCGCCTTTGAACGCATTTGTCAGGAAGTGGAGGGTTGTTAGTTCTTCGTTCTTTGTTATTTTATCTGGCCATTGTAGTTACTTGAGTGCTACAATAAGTCGAACAGGAAAGGTAATCAACCTGTCTAAAAACCTAGTAACTTAAGACGTTACGTCGCTGAACCTTGACAACTGAAGATATAGGGTTCTATTCCATAGTTCTAGTTCTTACCCAGGAATAGGTAAAATCTTCATGGGAGCTAGGCGAACAGCATTTGAACTCAAACAAATTTTGGAGTAATCCACTACCGTAGGGCATACGGGAAGTTACGCTTAGGGAGAGAACCACCTCTGAATTAAGCACCGCAAGGAGCTTAGTTTAAGTGGACTCGCTGAACTAAGAATCCCTACGTGCAATAGCACACGCTTACGCGAACGACTCCGTCGATGGGAGTGTCACAGATGTCTGATAAAAAACAACAATCCCCGCAAATGAACTACTTCAAAGAAGAGGATATTCTTCATTTGCTCATCTCTGAAGAGCCAGAAGCAGGCAGTATTGAAATTACTCCAAACGTCACTGCCGAAGTAAATGCTGCTGGAGAACTGATAGGTGTAGAAATTCTCAACGCCAGCACCTACATCCGAGACTTTATATTAGAATCTGCTCAAGGCAAACTGTTGAACTTATCTCGTACTGAAGCATAAGTGCGATACGCTTAAAGGTATGCTATAGAATCCATTTGAGATAAGATTGATCCCTGAGTTGGAAATGTCGGTTAAACTATTGCGATACTCTTTTAGTTCAATGATAGTCGGTACTACAGAAGCAGCAAAAATTTTAAACATCTCTACGGCTCGCCTCAGAGTCCTGCTGATGACGGGAAGAGTTCAAGGGGCTTACAAGACTGGGAAAATGTGGTTAATGCCTTTATTCAATGGCAAACCTATCATTAGACGAGGTAAAAGAGGCCCTGCTCCCCGTTGGCGTAACCCGAGAAAGCCTGCTAAAACGATCATTCACGTTAACTCACATAAAATTAGACAGAATCAAAAACAACAGCAAAATCAACCGGTGATTACAGTCAAGAAGCGCTGCAATCCTCAGCTCTCAACTCCTTCTGTCTCAGAAGCTACGCCAACACTGAAAGTAGGCTCACCCACAAAAAGTAATCTCAATCTCTATGGGCATGAGGTGGAAATACTGGGAGGATGTCGTGTGGTTTATCGTCCAAATAGTCCGATTTGTGGTGCAAAAGTTTGGATTGAAACCCTGTATGATGTCAAAGTCATTTCTTGGGACTGAAGAGTTTTGTGTTTCTCTATAGATTCCCTTAGAAGTTTCATAGCTTTATTATTCTTGGGTTATTGCCAATAGCAAGGCGATGCCAACAGTTCCTCTTCGGCTTAGCTTTCCTGTCCGAACCATCACCCGCCACCAGTAATTTTTTATTTTTTTACATAAGTTCCCCTTGATCAAAACTATATCCCTATAGAGTGTTGAGGTAAAGAAGATGAGTCGAAATATTGATACTGTCATGCAAGAAGTTCCCAAATCCCTGGCCAGAGGGTATTCGGGAACTTTTTTTAATTCATTAACTCTGTTAATAGGCTACGAAACCATCAGAGTTTTAGCTTTATCTTGCACAAGGTTTCAGCAATTCAGACTTCATCTGTTTTACTGTATTCAGACACTCGGCCACCTCCTGGTACTTCGCATCGACCACCATACCATGGACAAGATTCTGTTTCCGTTTCCGTTTCTGATGCTAGCTCATATTGCTGATGCACCAAGGAATTTGATTCCAATACAGACGTAGAATTAGAAGAACCTTGAACCAGGCAAGCACAAGCAAATACAACAGCAGTAATTAATTTCAGTTTGAAGTTATAACCTCCTTTGTACACGGGTTTTTGAGTAACATTTAACTTGACGGTAGACTGAGAATTGAAATTTGTTTGATGACTCATCGTCTTTTACCAACTCATGATCTCAGTTTCCCCTGTATTGTTTTCTACCTCGATCGCACAATGATTGTGTTATGACTGACTTTTGATCAAGCCCATAGTCACCCTCAAATAACCCCAGTAACCATGACAAATTCTAACCCAGGCAAAAAAAGAAGAAGAATTACCGTAATTGCAACAGAGAAAGGTGTAGAAAAAGGAGAAAGAGCTTTAATCAGATTAGGATTTGAATCAAAAACTAATTTTGCTAAATCTACTCTGATATCTCGCTATACTGTTTCAAGATTTTTCAATCGCCATCCAATTCAGGTTGATTCTTTCAAAAGAGTTTGTGAAGAATTAACATTAAATTGGCAAGAAGTGATTGAAATAGAAGGATCAAATTCATCTGTTGGTGGATTTGATCCTCCGATGTGTCCTTCTCTAATAGAAAAATCCATGCCAAATCCAGATATTCTATCTATCATCATAAGAGATGAATCCAAGAAAGTTGTGAAAGCTGAAATTACTTTAAAAGGTGATATCAACTCAATTGACAACTTGAAGATTATTGAACTCCTGTTACAGCACTATTCAGGAGATACTATAAAAATAAAAGATATTAGATCGGGTAGTATTAAGCTAACCATAGAAGGCTCTCAAGCTGGTATTCAAAAGTTGATATCCTGTATTGAAGCAGGAGAACTCACAAAAATTAACGGTTTTCCAGTTGAAAATATTAAGGTTTTGGATAAATGGCATTTAGTTCAGGAGATCATTAGTCAGCCAACTCAACAGCGAAACCTCAGTGGTGTTGATTTAAGTGATACTAACTTGAGTCATGCTAATTTGAGTGAAGCAAACCTAACTAATGCTGATTTAAGTTGTGCTGATTTGAGTGAAGCGAACTTAACGAATGCTAACTTAAGCAATACTGATTTGAGTGAAGCTGACTTAACGAACGCTGACTTAAGCAATGCTAATTTAACTGAAACTGACTTCAGTAATAGTGTAGTGACTGGTGCAAAATTCAGTAGTGATAGTCCAGGAATGACTGAAGATATCAAGAAAAGTCTTATTAACAAAGGAGCTATTTTTCCAAGTTTAATTCCAGTTTTAATTAAAGATGCGGGTGAGGTGATTATTAATAAATTAGTTATTCTACGAGACTGGTTAGAACACAAAGATAAACCTAATTTAATTTCGCCAACAGACTTAGGTTTTGCTTCTGCATATCGGTCTAGAATACCTGATTTTAAAGCAACACGATCTCAAGAGTTGATTCAAGAATTAGTTGAGACTTTACAAACTACTCAAGATGAGCAAGAACGTTGGGAAGTTGCAGAAATGTTGTGGAATATTGCCCCCGGTCATCCGGCAGCAGGAGTTAAAGAAATTACTAATCTTGAGACTGATTTTGAGGGTTTACCCATTGGCTTAATGGTGGCAGTTTTGCCCAAATCCGATCAAACTCTAGCAATTTTGATCCGAGTGTTTTCTTCAGCAGAAAAGCAAAATTTACCTGAAGGTTTAAAACTGATTCCTCTTGATAACATGAATCAACCTTTAAAGGAATTAGTCGCCCGAACAGAAGATGCTTATATCCAATACAAACTGACGGTAAATGTAGGAGAAAAGTTTGGGATTAAAGTTGAAATATTAGAAAAAATCTATATTCAAAGCTTTGAGTTTTGATGGATTTTAATTGAAGTAGAGTATCTGAAAGTCTACAATACTAGCTGGTTGATGAAACTAGCTAGTTAAATTAATTATGAATTCAGAAGGATTTAAAATATTGTAACGAATAGTGGCGATACGTGCTACGCACAGGCTACGCCAACGCAAAAATTATGCAAAGGAAAATGTCAATATTTTATATTGTCAAAATGACCTGTCTAGTGTATTATCAATCTCTATAACAAGTTTCCCTACAGAAGCAATAAAGTTACAGCGCGATCGCTTGGGAGCTAAGGTCGATCGCTCAGCTTAACTAAACTTAATTCTATGTTCTAAGTTAAAGTTATGAAAAAACAAAAAAAACAAATTCACTTAATTATCAGCGACGGTAGCTTTGAAAATGGCTTTCCAGCAGTGATTCAAATTTTTGAAGGTGGTGAATATATACAAGAGGTAAATAGACTGCCTCCATTTCCAGAAATTCCTCAATGTTATCAAGCCTGGAATGAAGCGTGTCAGAAGTTGGCAAGAATACGAGTGATAATTGAGAGTGCAGACAGAGTCTCTGATGAAGAAGTTCAAACAACTCAGGAAGAACTAAGAAGAAATAAAGAAAATTATATTCAAGCGGCTGAAGAATTAGAACAATCTTTAAATGAATGGTTTGATAGTAATGCTTTTGCAAACCTGCGAGGTTATATTTTAGATCATACCAATCAAGAAGATGATATCAGTTTGATTGTTCAAACTCAAAATCCTTACTTAAGAAAGCTACCGTGGCATATTTGGAGATTATTTGAAAATCGTCCGAAGGCTGAACCGACTCTGAGTTCTGATCGTTTTAGAAAAATAAAGCCTCGGTTGATTAAAACACCCGTCAGAATTTTAGCGATTTTGGGAGATAGTAGGGGAATTAATATTGAGAGAGACAAAGAAATTTTACAGAAATTACCTAATGCTCAAGTGGAGATTTTAAATCAGCCGACGCGAAAAAAATTACATGAATATCTATTGAGCCAATCTTGGGATATTCTATTTTTTGCGGGTCATAGTTGTAGCGATCTACAAGGAAATCAGGGAGTAATTCAAATTAATCCTCGGGAAATTTTATCGATCCATCAGTTAAAGTCTTCCTTAAAAAGATCAATAAATAAGGATTTAAAATTAGCTATCTTTAACTCTTGTGATGGCTTAGGTATTGCTAAAGAATTAGCAGATTTAAATATTCCTCAAGTGATTGTAATGCGAGAACCTGTTCCGGATAAAGTTGCACAGGAATTTTTAAAAGTATTTTTAAAGTCTTTTTCACAGGGAAACCCTCTTCATACTGCGGTTCGAGAAGGACGAGAATATCTAGAAGTAATGGAAGGTGAATTTCCCCGTGCCTCCTGGTTGCCTGTCATTTGGCAAAATCCTACTGCATTCGATTGGGTTTGGCC
>CAYNXM010000016.1:0-3405 GCA_964401105.1 uncultured Lyngbya sp.
TACCATTTCTCTGTAATCATGCACTCAATCCATTACCCCCTGTAGTCCCCCTCCTCCCCCCTTTATAAGGGGGGACACAGGGGGGTGGGGGAGGCGAGCTGCCGGGGGTTTATAAAAGGCAATATTTTAAAGAATTGGTATGAGATTAAACCCTCTCAATATTGCTGTGGATGATATTTTTAATATTTTGATGGCGCTGTGACGAATAAACAATAACTTTAAACGACAGCAATAAGCTTGATAATTCCTTGATTTAAATTATAAATAGCTTGATAATTGTCGGACATTTTTCCGTAATTTTTCTGATGGCGATCGCGAACAGATTATGTTGAGATCAAGATATAAAGCTGAATTGATCAATTATGCGTCGCAACAATAACTTTGAAAACAGTGTAAAACCTAAAGGTTTGACTGCAAATTTTGTAATGCTATTAAACTCAGTCTGAATTTTAGAGAATAAAAAATAATCCGGTCAAAACGGTTATATTCTCAGCTTAATTACCTACCTTGGCGGCTAACTCACTATAGAAGAATTACAACTTTAAACCATGGAACAACAACTGATTCTTAACCCAGAAACTCAACTGGTTACCGTTAACGATCCCACTCCCACCCCTTCAATTCTTTGGGATCAAGCCGTTCAACAAGCCGTGATTGATACCGCTCCTGGGCCGACAATTGCCTCCCGTGCCTATAGTATGGTTCATACTGCCATGTTTGATGCCTGGGCGGCTTATGACCCCGTAGCAACCAGTACACAACTGGGGGACAGTTTACAACAGCCTTTATCTGAAAATACAACCGCTAATAAAACCGAGGCGATGAGTTTTTCAGCTTATCGAGTGTTGTCTGAGTTATTCCCAGAACAAATTGAGATTTTCGATCAGTTGATGGCAGATTTGGGTTACGATCCCAATAATACCACCACCGACACAACCGTTGCCGCCGGAATTGGTAATATTACAGCCGAAGCGCTATTAGAATTTCGACGAGAAGATGGCTCAAACCAACTGGGGAATCATCCCAACGGAGACGGTACAGCCTATTCTGATATTAGCGGATATCAACCGTTCAATCCCGTTGGCGATCCTATTGATTTAGAACGCTGGACACCCGAAAACGTTCCGATTGATGCCGCACCTGGAGAAACCCAACGAGTCCAATCTTTCTTAACAGCCCATTGGGGTGATGTGGTATCCTTTGCCCTAGACTCGGGCGATCAATTTCGTCCTCCTGCCCCCGAACCGTTTCTGTTGGTTGAAGCCGAATATAACCTCGATGCGGGCACAATTACCCTAGACAGTGGTGCTGTGGTTGACATCAGCCCAGATTTAGTGGGAACAGTGATTAATCCGGAGTTTATCGCCCAGGTAGACCGGGTAGTCACCGCTAGTGCTAATCTTACAGATGAACAAAAGTTAATTGCTGAATTTTGGGAAGATGGTGGCGGCACTTCCTTTCCTCCGGGGACATGGATGACCTTCGGCCAGTTTATCTCCGCCAGAGACGATCATAGTTTAGATCAAGATGCTCAACAATTCTTTGCCTTAGGAAATGCGGTATTTGATGCGGGTATTGCCACCTGGGAAGCAAAAACGGCTTATGATTATGTTCGTCCGATTCGACTGATTCGTGAATTGGGAGAATTGGGATTAATTGGAGAATTTAACCCAGAATTAGGCGGTTATGCGATTGATGCGTGGGTTCCAGGCGAAGGAACACAAACTATTTTAGCAACAGAGTTTCTCACCTATCAAACCCCAGGGAGCGATCCCTCTCCTCCTTTTGCTGAATATACCTCCGGACACAGTGCATTTTCAGCCGCAGGTGCAGAAATTCTCAGACAATTTACCGGAAGTGATGTCTTTGGCGCAGATGTCACCTTTGAAGCAGGTGAATCTCGGTTTGAACCCGGTGTTACCCCCCAACAAACCACAACATTAGCATGGGATACATTTACTGAAGCTGCCGATGAAGCGGGGATTTCGCGGATTTATGGCGGGATTCATTTTGATGACGGGGATATCAATAGCCGAACTTTAGGCCAGGAAGTGGGTCAAGCCGTTTGGCAGAAGAGTCAGGATTTAATTACACCCGGTTTAAAGTTGGAAGGCAGCAACAGTAATGATGATTTGCTAGGAAGTCCAGATCACGATCGCTTTTATGGTTACCAGGGTAATGATACCCTGTATGGCAATACTGGGAATGACCTGATTTATGGTAGTCGAGGGGATGATATTTTATTAGGTCATGGAGGAGTGGATGTGTTGCTGGGAGATCAAGGCAATGATGATCTTTATGGCGGTACTGGAGATGATAGCTTAAATGGGGGAACAGGTGACGATACACTCTATGGTGACCAAGGCAACGACATCCTCACAGGTGGGGCTGGTCGCGATCGCTTTATTGTGATCAGTAATAATGGTACAGATACGATTACAGATTTTGAGCCAGGACAAGATTTGATGGTGTTGGGTCAGGGGTTAACGTTTGAGATGTTAACCGTGACTCCACAAGGGGAAGGTACTGCAATTCAGTTAGGTCAGACCACTTTAGTCAGTTTATCTGATGTCAATGCCAGTTTAATCGCGATCGATGATTTTATCTCAGTGGCTTAAGGCTGAGTATTTATCCTGTCTTTCGTCATTCTTCAATTAATTAAATATTCATCTTCGGTAGAGGCGTTGTTTGCAATGCCTCTATTTTTTTGAGGATCATTCTTGATGCTACAGCAGTACCTATTCGCAGGTAGGGCTATATCAACTGCTGAACAATCCGTCTAATTAACCTAAAAACCCTTATCTTTTTTCTGAAATTATTCAATACTTACAGTTTTTAAAACGACATTAGAGGGGTAGTCTATCTTTTTTTTTAATCTTACATTAGATTTTTTATCATTAATAAAATATTCATTATTTTTGAGTATAACAATAACAATATATAATAATTTATTTTTTTAGGGTGGAATATTATCAGGGATTTTACAAAGTTTGATTAAAGCTTTAATCTAAAAAATATTAATTCAATATATTTTTACAAAATTGGTTGTAAAACAAACATAAAATATCATTATTTTTTCGGAAATATTCAATTTTTTAAACGATTTCAATTATTGTATATACGCAAAATTAACTATATTTTATAAATAAAATTAACAGGTATAATTCTTTATTTTAAAGTAGCTAACTTTTACAAAAACATGATGAATTATCAGAATAATAGAATTAATATAGAAACATAGAGCACAGAAAAAAACACCAATACAGGACACAAAAATGATTCGGAAAAAATTAGTTAGCGCAGGTTTAGTTGTCGGTTCTTTAGTCTTAGGTTTTGCAGGTCAAGCCGAAGCAGCAGGTCTTCTTCGTTCTTGGGATGCAACAGCAGCGTTCAATGATTCTTTTA
>CAYNXM010000017.1:0-10415 GCA_964401105.1 uncultured Lyngbya sp.
CACCATCTCTCCAAGCATGGGGGCATTGCTGTGGAAACGGTTTCTTTCATCGGATTGACTCGAGAAGTAAATAAACCTAAAAACTATACTCTATATACAGTAGCATTACTTTTATCTCTTATTTTCGCTAAAGTCCCACTAGGGAGAGGTCTCAAGCGTTTTACGTTCAATTAATGTATTTGACGCACAGGAATTTCAATTACAAATTCAGTCCCTTCACCTGTCAGGGGATAACAAGCAATTTTGCCATTGTGCTTATCTGTGATAATTTGATAACTGATAGAAAGTCCGAGTCCAGTTCCTTGACCAATCGGTTTAGTGGTGAAAAAGGGATCAAATACTTTGTCACAAATACTCTTTGAAATCTCAGGGCCACTATTAGCAATCCGAATCCGAATCCAATGAGAATCAATTTTGTCAGTTTGAATCCGAACTTTTTTATGATCGGGGGCTTTTTCTAAAATATAAATCGCATTATCCAACATATTCATAAATACTTGATTGAGTTGACCGGGATAGCATTCGACTTCCGGTAACTCAGCATATTCTGTAATCACTTCAATATCAGAAAGGCGATTTTTTAAAATCATTAATGTACTATTAATTCCATCATGAATATCTGCTTGTTTAAATTCAGCTTCATCTAATCTGGAAAAATTTCGTAATGATAGAACAATTTCTCGAATCCGTTCTGTCCCTATTTTCATTGACTTTAACAGTTTGCTAAAATCTTCTTTGAGAAACTCTAATTCAATCTCGTCTAATAATTCTTGAATCTCCATCGGAGGTTCAGGATAATGCGCTTGATAAAGATCGAGTAATTCAAATAAATCCTGAGTATAATCATCCGCATGGGTCAGATTGCCATGAATAAAACTCACCGGATTATTAATTTCGTGCGCCACTCCACCCACCATTTGACCCAAACTAGACATTTTTTCACTTTGAATCATTTGTGCTTGAGTACGCTGCAATTCTTTTAGAGTTTTTTGCAATGTTTCTGCTTGCAGTTGCAGTTGAAGTTCGGCTTGTTTGCGTGCCGTAATATCCATGATTGTTCCGAATAAACTCGTGAGTTTACCCTGTTGATTCTGAACGGTTTCTGCTTTAATATTGACGTAGCGTAAGTTCTCTTTTTCTGTTCCGACTCGTAACTCCAATTCCATTGACTCACCCGTTGCAATAGCTTGCTCTAAAGCTTGTTTTAAGCTGAGTTGATCTTCTGGGTGATAATATGAGATAGCTTCAGCAATAGTCGGTTCTCCTTGTTTGAGAGAACGGTTGAAAATGCGAAAAACCTCTTCAGACCAACACACCCTATCGGTGGCTGCATCATATTCCCAACTCCCAATATGAGCAATTCGTTGAGCCTGTTGTAAATCTCGCGTGGTTTTTGTTAAGGTAGCTTCAGCTATTTTGCGTTCGGTAATATCCATAATAGTTCCGAATATCCGGATGACTTTTCCTTGTTCATCGCTGATAGCCTCCCCTTTGGCATTGACGTGGCGAATTTCACCATCCGGACGAATAATCCGTACTTCTACATCGTAAGAGATTCCTAAAGTGGCGGCTTCGGTAATTGTCTGATAAAACTGTTGTCGATCTTCAGGATGAGACAAGGCGATGACTTCTTCTAAAGGGGGTACAGATGTGTGATCTTCTAAACCATAAATCCGAAACACCTCCTTAGACCATTGAATTTCCCCCTTGGCAATGTCATAATTCCAATTACCGATATGAGCCAACTTTTGAGCTTCTTGCAGTTGAGCAGTGGTGTGTTGTAGCTGCAATTCTGCTTGTTTACGTTCTGTAATATCCAACCCATGGGAAGCTATCCCAATCGCTTCTCCTTCGGGAGTGATTAGAGGGGTGTTATGCCACTCACAGATGATGGTTTTACCATCTTTTCTCAAGTTTTCGTTAATTTGGTAGCGTCCACCTTGCTGCATGAGTAACTCTGCGGTAATTCCTTTAAGCTGTTGGCGAACCGCTTCTGATAGAAAGAAATTCATCTGTTGACCCAGTGCTTCAGTGGCAGAATAACCAAATATCCGTTCAGCCGCTGGGTTCCAAGCAGTAATTTCCATCTGGGTATTCCATTCAACCACTGCAAGGGGCGTTTGTTCAACCATCAATGACAGCCGCTGCTGAAACTGGTGGAGTTGTTCTTCTGTACGTTTGCGATCGCTAATATCAATCAAACAACCATCCCAGACGATAGAACCATCTGCTTGTTTCTCAGGTCGTGCAAATCCCTGTAGCCATTTCACCTCTCCTGAGGGAAGAATTGTACGCCATTCATTTTTCCAGTCTTGCAGAGTTTGAGCAGATTTCTGCATTGCTGCTAGGGTGTCTGATTCATCTTCAGGGTGAGTTTTTAATAAACTGGCATCGAGTTGTAATTGTTCAGGTTCAAGTTCACATAGATCTCGACATCCAGAAGAGACATAAGGAAAAGAAATACTACCATCGGCATCTAAACGAAACTGATACAGCATTCCAGGAATATTTGCTGTCAAACGTTGAAAATGAGCTTCACTCTGTTTCAGGGCATCCTCAGCGGTCTTACGACTGGTAATATCAATTGAAATGCCGCCTACAGCGTAGACCTTGCCATCAGCATCTTTCACCGGGAATTTAATCGTTTGATAAATATGTTCTCCATCGGGGAGAGGAATTGCTTCTTCTGAATGTAAGGGCTGAGTTGTTTTCAGGACTTGTTGGTCATTGTGCTGGATGTAAGCAGCTATTTCTTCGGGGAAAAAATCATAGTCTGTTTGACCAATCAGTTCTCCTGGGGATGCTTTGAAAATCTGCTCACAGACTCGATTAGTAATGATATACTCACCGTCTAGACTTTTGAGGTAAATCACTGCCGGTGAATGATTAATGAATGTCTGTAATTGATTTTGACTTTTTTGCAATGCAATTTCTGCATATTTATGATCGCTAATTTCATAACGAATCGAGATATATTGATTGGGATTATTGTTATGATCCAGTAACGGAACAATTGTGGTATCTACCCAGTAAAATGAGCCATCCTTAGCCTGATTTCTAACTTCTCCTTGCCAGACCTTGCCACGGGAAATTGTACGCCACATTTGTTGGAAAAATTTTTTAGAATGATAGCCTGAATTAACAATACTTTGATTGGCACCGATTAATTCTTCGCGAGAATAACCTGATATTTGACAGAAATTGTCATTGGCATCAATGATGTTACCTTTAATATCTGTAATTGAAACAATTGTTAATTGATCAATGGCAAACTTGAGATTTTTTAATTCTTGCAGTGATTGTTGCAGTTGAGTTGTACGCTCTGTGACTCTCGCTTCAAGTTCTTGATTAAGCTGTTTTAGTGCATCCTCAGCCCGTTTGCGGTCGCTAATATCAATCACACACCCATCCCATAATATCGCCCCATCGGGTTGGTATTGCGGTTTAGAAATGCCTTTAAGCCATTTTAACTGTCCAGTTGGGGTAATAATTCGCCATTCTGCTTCCCATCTTGTGAGGGTTTCAGCCGAATGAAGAATTGTAGCTTCCAATGTTGGTAAATCATCGGGATGTACGGTATCAAATAATAACTCGGGCTGAATATGAACTTGTTGGGGTTCAAGTTCATAAGTATAACGACATCCTGAAGAAACATAGGGAAAACTTCTTTTCCCATCAGCACCGAGGCGAAATTGATAAATCATTCCTGGCATATTATCAGCCAGTGATTGAAATTGCTTAAATGCTTCTAATTCCTCAAGTTTACAAGCTGCTTTCTCTTCAAGAACGGCTTCAACACTAACCGTAATTCCACCGACTTTACCCGCTTCATTATACCAAGGTGTTGCCTGCCATTTTAGACTTTTTGATGAATTTTGTTGATTCCCGAAACACTCTGTTTGCCAAGATTGACTTAAACCGGATAAACAGTTTTTGTGAATCGTGAACCAGTGAGTGGGAAGGGTTGGTATTGTTTGAGTATAGTAACATCCATTCAGAGGTTGACTGCCTAAATCAAGGAGTTCTTGCCAACGTGAGCTAGCCAGAATATACTGCATATTACGATCAAATAAAGCGATCGCACTAGGAAGCTGTTCTAGCCAAAGTTGTGCTTGGGTTGTGAGTTGAGATTGAGCAGTGAACATTTTTAGATCAATTATCAGGGAGCAAAGGATGTCGATTTAAAAACGGTTATAACCAGCAACTACACCTTAAATCCTGTCGATTTTCTCAACATTCATTCATGAGTCAACTCTTGAGTAATCACCGATTAATTTATATGAATATTAAAAAGATTGAGGATTCTCATTTCTATTATTCAATTGATATATTGAATTTGTCATCCGCAAAATTATTGAGGTGTTGATGTGAATATTAGTTTCAGGATCTCCATAATTTCCGCAATAGTGATTGGTTATCAATCACTGGATCAAATGCAACCCAGCAACGACATTGCCTCGGCTGATGATGAGATAGCCAATCTCCGGAAAACTACGATCTAAAAATGCATCAGTAGCTTTTCGGGCCGAACTATGTCACAATAAGCAGATGCAAAATTAATTCATTGCCATCACTCTAGCTTTAAGCTCCATGCCAACACCCCGCATCCATCCTGATACGATTGAAGAGGTGAAACAACGGGCTAATATTTATGACGTTGTCTCTGAACGGGTGGTGCTAAAACGGCGAGGAAAAGATTTTGTCGGTTTGTGTCCGTTTCATGAAGAGAAAACTCCGAGTTTTACGGTGAGTTCAGCCAAGCAAATGTATTATTGTTTTGGCTGTGGTACAGGGGGAAATAGTATTAAGTTTTTAATGGAGCTGAATAAACAGTCTTTTGCCGATGTGGTGTTAGATTTAGCTCGACGTTATCAAGTTCCGGTTCAAACAGAATCCCCTGAACAACATCAGGAGTTTCAACGTCAATTATCACTGCGAGAACAGCTTTACGAAATTAACGCGATCGCTACTAGTTTTTATCAGCATACTCTACAACAGCCCTCAGGTCAAACAGCTTTAGATTATTTACAATTAACCCGTCAATTAACCACAGAAACGATTGCAGAATTTCAACTGGGTTATGCCCCATCGGGATGGGAAACGCTTTATAGCTATTTAGTGGAACAGCGACAATTTCCGGTTCATTTAGTGGAACAAGCCGGGTTAATTGTTCCTCGAAAAAACGGCAGTGGTTATTACGATCGGTTTCGCGATCGCTTAATGATTCCGATTCATGATGCTCAAGCAAGAGTGATTGGTTTTGGCGGCAGAACCTTATCTGATGAACAGCCGAAATATCTCAATTCCCCTGAAACAGAATTATTTGATAAAGGTAAGGTTTTATTTGGATTAGATAAAGCCTATTCTACGATTTCTAAGCAGGATAAAGCGATTGTGGTAGAGGGATATTTTGATGTGATTGCTCTCCATGCTGCTGGCATTAAAAATGTAGTGGCTGCCTTGGGAACAGCTTTGAGTATACATCAAGTTCGTCTGCTTTTACGGTATACAGAATCTCAACAAATTATTCTTAATTTTGATGGGGATAGCGCCGGACAAAAGGCAGCACAACGCGCCATTGCAGAGGTGGAAACTTTGGCTTATCAAGGATTTGTTAAACTGTGTATCTTAAACTTACCTGATGGCAAAGATGCAGATGAGTTTTTGCAGATTTATTCTCCAGAAGCTTACCAAGAATTAGCTACCCATGCACCCCTTTGGATCAATTGGCAAATCGATCAATTATTGATAGGACGAGATTTAAATAAGGTGGTTGAAGCGCAACAAGTGGCACGACAAATGGTTGAATTGCTACAAAAAATTGATAATGATACTAATAGAAGTAATTATATAATGTATTGTGCTGAACTTCTGAGCCAAGGACAAAATCGTTTGAATCATGTTTTAGCAAATAATTTACAAGCACAAATTACTAAACTAAGAAAAGCACCTAAAACTCAAAATAAGCATAAAAATTCAGTTGATATCCCACTTAATCAGAAAGACATCTTTCTTAAAGAAGCAGAAACTTTATTATTACGAATCTATATTCATTATCCACAACATCGACAAACCATTTTAGATGCAATGGATGCTAGAGATTTACAGTTTAGTTTATCTCAAAATCGTTTACTTTGGCGCAAAATTGTGGAAATTGAAGAACAACATCAAGATACCGTTGAAATGATTGATTTAAATGCAATCTTACAAAATCAGATAGAAGATATTCATCAAGAAAAATTATATTTATCTCATTTGTTATATTTAGATGAAATGGCTCAGCGTCGGGTTTTACGCGCTCCCTTAGAAATTCGAGCCGCGATCGCATCAATGGAATTTGTAATATGTCAGAAACGTCGAAGTTTGGCTTTACAGCTTTGGCAAGAAACCAATTGGAGTCAAAATCCAAACCTTGCCGAAAATTATCAAAAACAATTTTATCAAGAACAGGAATGGATTGGTGAATTAGAACGATTAAGAAAGACGAATTACAAAGAATTAACAGCAATTCCATTAGGAAAATTAGCGGATATTTAAGCGATTTCACTGATTTCCTCTGTAACAATTCGGCGAATAATTTCAGTAACTTCTGTAGCGATACGTGCATCTAAGCGGATTGACTCTCGATCAAAATTTTCTAAATCTGGAATAGGAATAGCACCTCTTAACGTCAGGGCAAGGGATCGGAGTTTTGCAGGTTTTCCTTCCGATTTAGGCAAGGGATCGATAAACTGAACAAATGCCATATAAGTGGTTTCAATTGTATTTCTGAGATTACTGGGGCCATGTCCGATTTTGGATAAAATTACGGGAGATTGAATCATATTCTCTAGTCCTAATATCTTAAAAGCGGCATCAATAAATCGACCTGTATCTTGACCTAAGGCGGTTATAGTACAGGGTAAATTCTTGTCAGTAATACCCGGAAAACGGCATTCTGGAATTAAATGATAATGCCATCCAATCATTGAAATTATCCGGGTTAAATCATAAGCTGAAACAAGATTTTCACCTCGAGGTGTTTCAGGGGCAGCTTGCAGTAAAATCCGATTGTTTAATGTATCATAAATCTCGGGATATCTGATAAAAGGTATTTCTCCGTAATCTCCTTGAAATTCTAATTCCCAATTTCCCGTAATTGTTTTTAACCAACGTTCTAGTTCAGGCCGAGTTTCAAACCGTTTGAACATCGCAGCTAATGCGTTAGAACTTCCGAGAGATTTTTGATAAGTCACAATATCTTCAATAGTTTGACAGAAGGGCAGTTGATTTTCATCATTTTCTGTTTCTGTATCCCGAATAACCCAGCGATCGCTTAAACTATTAGAATATTTGCTATCAATATTACTGATAACATTTAACACAGGAATTAATTTTGTGGCACTCCAAAATTGTGTATTGTGCAGTGCATTTTTACCCAGCCATAAACCTTCTATTCTGCCTTCGGTCCAGTTTCCCAAACAAATACAGGCTTCTTTAATCTCCTCATGTAAAAAGTTCAATCCTTCCGGATGAATCATTGGTAATTGTCCTAATTGAGGATATGGACGAAATCCCATAGGTTGTTGTTTGAGAGAAGATGAATAGTTGGTAAGTTCGCTTTGGTAGGGTGAGCGATCAATTCCTCGATCTAGAAATGCTAACCGAGCGGCTGTTGCACCTTGTTCAATTTCAATTTGAAGAAAGTGTTCAAAAATAGCTCTCCGATTTTTAGCCAATTCTAGTTTTTTTTTATTAATTTTGGTCATTTAAGCATCAGTTTTAATGAATTTAAAAGGGTTTCTATCTTAACGTATTTTGTATATTGATGAATAGGGGGGCATTGCCTAGCAACTCTTCAGAACAAGATTCAGAACTACATCCACACAATAGAGTAAAATGGGTAGCCCGTATTCTTCTGAGCATGAATAATATAGGCTAATCTCTGGAGTAAGTGCATATTTTTGTGATTTTGTCAATAGCCGACCCAGGGGGCTATTTCAATAAAGTTTTTTTCGATATTGAGAGAAAATATTAGGGTTAGTGTCCAACTGAGTTTTATAGTAACGGTTGATTGATAGAGTCAAGGTTTAAAGAGGATAGCAAGTATAAAGCGAGTATAAACGAAGTACAAGTATATTTTTTGGGCAAAACCTTCGGCAACTATACTCTATATACAATACTATACAATTTTGAGTTCAGAGCTGTCAACCCCTGACGGAAAATGTTTGGCGATAGCCAACCCGTCTATAAATTCGTATAATGAATACTGAGAATTTAAAAAAAATGAGTCATCATTTCTTGACAAATATATAAATACTTCATTATTTACTATGCTCAGTTAAGTATAAATTATTAATATAGAGGGTTGAGTCCGTCGGCTATCACAGCCAGACTGAAACCGGACTTTAACCTTGCCATTTTTTCAAACGTACGTTTTTTGAAATTAAACGACTGTTTGAAGTGAGTGAGCATTAACTCACTCAACCCCTAAACTTATGAATACACCTCAACCACAAGATCTTCAAAATCTACTGAATTGATCCAGTCAAAATGATGATATCATCCCTATCTATTCCCACAAACTTGCATCTTGAATTGAGTAATATAATGTTAATCCTATAGCAATTTTACATCTCGATTAACGAGAATAGGGCTGTTAAGGAACTGCCCCAATCAATCGCTAATTTATTCTAGAGTGAAGATGATTATTTTTGTGGCTGCATTCGGGATAATGGCGAAGCCAATAATAATAACTTATCGAGTAAACCGGGGGCAAAACGACTACACCAAACAGCCACATGACTTTGCCATCCTACTAAAATTTCAGTAGAATTTTTTTGTAATCCTTTAATTAGCACTTTCGCCACTTGTTCGGAAGTCATGGGCATTACCCAACGAAACAAATGTAAACTCCGCGTCATATCAGTCTCAGTTAAGGTAGGCAGCAACGCCACAACCCGGATGTTATGCTGGCTTAGTTCGCTGCGTAACGCCTGAGTTAGCCCTAAAATGGCAAATTTAGTAGCAGAATAGGTAGACATGGTCGGGGCGGCAATTTTCCCCATTAAGCTGGAGACATTGACTATAGTACCCTGTTGACGAGCTGCCATTCGTCGGGCAACTAAACGAGTAATGGTATATAATCCCATTAGATTGAGGGCAATTTCTTCTTGAACATCAGGAATTTTTGACTGTAAAAAAGGCGTTTGATGGGCAACACCCGCACAGTTAACCAGTAGATCGATTGGTCCGTAAGCTCGCCATGCTTGGGCAATGGCAATGTTAATTTCAATCGGTTGGGTTAAGTCAATGGCTAAGGTAATAACCGCTACATTTAAGGCTTCAATTTCGGAGGCCAGTTTAGCTAATTTTTGGCGATCGCGAGCGACCAGTAATAAGCGTTTCACACCATTATTAGCCAATTCTAAAGCAATGGATCGTCCTATTCCACGAGAGGCACCGGTGACCAATGCAGTGGTTTCACGAATATTCATCTAAACCTCCTTGAGGTAGAGTAAAGTGGTACGAGAAAAGTGATTTCAAAGGGTACTTTTTGACTAATATCCCCTTGAATGTCTGAGATTTAAGGAAATCTGAATTTTCAAGAAAAGTAGGATAATCGTCTGAACAATAAAAGTAAGAAGCTTTTTTTTTCTCACTCTTTTTATTCAGATCGAGCTCGTTCAATTCTTCTTAATGATTGAGTAGATGATCGGCAATTCTGACTGAATTATATAGGGGCACTTTATGCCTTAGATCTCTAGCCAGCTGAGTTTAAGAGATTCTGTATCAATCGCTGAATCTCTTAACTCAATTAGTCCTCTTGAGTAGATCTGTAGGGACTTAGAAAATGATGCAGGATGGAGCGATATTGACAAACATTATTGCAGTTCCTCAACTCATCTTAGATTGACTGAGCACAAATAGTCTCTAACATAAATCGATCAGTCTCCTGACGACGAGTGTTCACAGATTAAGCTAGCTTTCTTATACATAACTTAACAACCATAGTTTGAATTTTCAACCTTTTTTTATAAGAATTGCTTGACACTTATTTACATTTCGTAAAAAGTTTTTCATATTTGAATTGAGTTGAGGAGTTCAAAGGTATAAATACTATAGGATAGAGAGATTTTAGGGAGTATCAGATAGATTTAATCTCAGTTCATTTTCCGGATTGGGTCTGGAGAATCTTGTAGGTTTATAGCTTTGTTATTGTGAGCATCATTTAACAGCTTAGGAGTTGGTGTTTCAATGCTTGTTCTTCTGAGATGAATGACGGTTTAGGCGTTATACCAATTCTTTAAAATATTGCCTTTTATAAACCCCCGGCAGCTCGCCTCCCCCACCCCCCTGTGTCCCCCCTTATAAAGGGGGGAGGAGGGGGACTACAGGGGGTAATGGATTGAGTGCATGATTACAGAGAAATGGTA
>CAYNXM010000018.1:0-5273 GCA_964401105.1 uncultured Lyngbya sp.
GCCAACCCGTCAAGATAGCCAACCCGTCAAGATAGCCAACCCGTCAATATTGCTCCCTATAGTGCCAGTTCTATATCGGTTCAATCGTCTATCCTCCGATAGGTTCTCAGACTAACGCAGCTCAATTTTTTGCTCAACTGAGGAGCATCGATTGCCAGAACGTGTAAAGATAGAATATTAAGTTCAGTTAATTATTATTTCTCCATGGGAAAACAGCGAGTTCTCTCCGGCGTTCAACCAACAGGTAACCTACACCTGGGGAATTATCTCGGTGCAATCAAAAACTGGGTTGGGGGCCAAGACCAGTATGATAACTTTTTCTGTGTCGTAGATTTACACGCCATTACCGTCCCCCACAACCCCGCCACCTTAGCGGCTGATAGTTATACCATTGCTGCCCTTTATCTGGCTTGTGGTATTGATTTAGACCACTCTGCAATTTTTATTCAATCTCATATTTCCGCCCATAGCGAACTCACCTGGCTACTGAACTGTATCACCCCGATTAATTGGCTGCAAGATATGATTCAGTTTAAGGAAAAAGCCATTAAACAAGGGGAAAACGTCAGTACTGGGTTATTGGATTATCCGGTATTGATGGCAGCCGATATTTTGCTGTATGATGCGGATAAAGTCCCTGTCGGCGAAGACCAAAAACAACACATTGAACTGACTCGCGATATTGCGGTACGGATGAATCATCTGTTTGGGGACGGGGAAAATTCTGTGTTAAAATTGCCTGAACCACTGATTCAGAAAGAAGGGGCACGGGTGATGAGTTTAACAGATGGCACCCGTAAAATGTCGAAATCAGACCCTTCGGAATTGAGTCGAATTAATCTACTGGACTCTCCCGAAACCATTGCTAAAAAAATTAAACGCTGTAAAACAGACTCGGTTAAAGGGTTAGAATTTGATCATCCAGAGCGACCTGAGTGTCATAATTTATTAACCCTTTATTCTTTACTATCCGGGAAATCTAAAACAGAAGTGGCGGCCGAATGTCAAGACATGGGTTGGGGACAATTTAAACCCTTACTGAGTGAAACAACCGTTGAGGCAGTTAAACCCATTCAGACGAAGTATAAGCAAATAATGGACGATAAAGCCTATCTCGAATCTATTTTACGGGAAGGTCGCCAAAAAGCAGAAGCCGTCGCCACCACCACTTTAAACCGGGTGAAACAAGCGTTAGGGTATTCTCAACCTTTGTAAGCGCCTCCAGGTCAGTTGTTCGTTGTCCACGTCAAATTCATTTATGAACCGTTTTCGTACTGCTTGTTTAACCCCCGGAGAATTTATTATCACCGCTGAGGTTGCCCCGCCGAAAGGGGCTGACCCGACGGATATGATAGAGAAAGCCACAACCCTTAAAGGTCGAGTCCATGGAATTAATATTACCGATGGCAGCCGTGCCGTTTTGGGGATGAGTTCTTTAGCTGCTTGTATCCTTTTAAAGAATCAAGGATTAGAACCGATTTGTCAAGTGGCTTGTCGCGATCGCAACCGTATTGGGTTACAAGCCGATTTAATGGGGGCAGATGCCTTAGGTATTCATAATATTTTAGCCCTGACGGGTGACCCTGTCAAAGCCGGAGATCATCCGAAAGCAAAGGCGGTTTTTGACTTAGAATCTGTGCGATTATTAAAGGCAATTGGTAAACTAAATCAAGGGTTAAATTGGAATGAAAAACCCCTCAATGATGGCAAAACTACTCTATTTGCTGGGGCGGCAGTCGATCCGCAATCCGGCAGTTGGTCAGGGTTACAGCGACGATTTGAACAAAAATTAACCGCCGGGGCACAATTTTTTCAAAGTCAATTAATTACAGATTTTGATTTATTAGATAAATTTATGACCCAACTGGGTTCAACCACAGACAAGCCTATTTTAGCTGGAATTTTCTTATTAAAATCCGCAAAAAATGCCCGTTTTATTAATAAATATGTTCCGGGCGTTGATATTCCAGACCATATTATTGAACGGTTAGAAAAAGCAGAAAAACCCTTAGAAGAAGGGCTGTTAATTGCCGCAGAACAAGTTAAAGCTGCCCGCCAACTTTGCCGAGGAGTGCATATTATGGCGGTTAAACGAGAAGAATTAATCCCGAAAATTTTAGACTTAGCTGAAATTAAACCTCTGTTTTAATCTTTAACCCGTACCTCAATCACACTAGCATTAAAATTATAATTCATTCCTTCAAGTTCAACTGTTGTCCCGGTTTTAATCTTAATATTTCCGAGTACAGGGCCGTTATCGGTAATTTGACCTTGACCTTCAACCGTGAATAAAATATTATTACTAAAAATTTGGCTAGAGGTGGGGTCAGGTAAAGCTTTGACAGACCCATCCGGCTGAGTGACTGGAATTGTTCGAGGTAATAATTCTACCGCCTTAATTTCTACCTGACCATAAGGTTGATTGCGAATAATCAGATTTGTTTTTTCTCCGGCTTTTAACAATGCTTCCGGGTTACGACCTTTCAATCCTAAAGCAATAATATCAACTTCAACAGGTTTTGTGGTCACCCCCACCTGGGCAACTGACCCAGAGGTACTCGGGTAGAAAAATATCCCCACAACCACCAATAATATTACGAATCCAGCCGCTATATCCAAAATACTGAGTTTGCCAAATAAGCGGCCTTTAGAATCTAACAGCTTCATTATTGACTATCCTTGCTTACCTGTCGATCGCATTTCAGATCATATGTTACCAAAAAATATTAACATTCTTGGGAAAAAAGAAATGAACGATACCCTAATCCTATCCGAAAGATATTAACTGAGTCTTATCACTAAAATGAGTGACACCAGAATAGGGGACTGTTAAACACCGGAGAGTAATGAATAGAATCAATATAAATCGAGATTGAGTTTTAAGCATCCCTCAATCCTTAGACTCTATTGTCTCACAAAACTGATCCTCATTCATTCTCCTGAAAAATGAATTATCGTCGATTAGAAGCATTCCGTGTTCGTCAAGACGCTGCAACCCTAGCCAGCCAACAACCTCACCCCAACCATATTAGTAATAGCGAAGAATATCGCTATCGCAATCCTTGTAATCAACCGACTCATTTAGCAAATTTTACCAAAGGTTTGCCCCATGATGTAAAAACAGGTTTAATTGTTTCCCCTTTACACTATCAACAGTTTATTCGCGGGATTGACTCGGGAGATATTCGAGATTTTCAACAGACTCCCTTAGGCCCCAATAGCCAGGATGGGACGGCAAAACCCACTTGGCAATCTCAAATAGCCTGTGAAAATCAAGTCAGTGTCCGGGCCTGGGAAAGTCAAGGGGCCGGTTTAACCTTCGATTTACAAGGGCCAGATGCCCAAGCGGTGACGATGCCTCCTGCCCCGACTCTCGACAGTCAGGAGTTGGTCACAGAAATGATGGAAGTCTATTCGATGGCATTGTTGCGGGATGTACCGTTTTCCCAGTTTAACAGTCTATCGGATGTGGGAGAAGCGATCGCCCGCCTGAATCATACCCCTTGGATAAACTCTCCCAATTTACGCTTACTTTCTGAAGCAGAAACATCCCGGTTACGGGGGCCTTTTAATCATCAAAATATCTTTCGGGGGATTACACCGGGTGATGAGATTGGCCCCTATATTTCCCAATTTTTATTAGTCGGGACTTCTGGCTTAGGAAAGATTCACGACGACAAGGACGGTATGATTCAATATGGTTCAATTCAAATTAACCAACGAGTCCGGGTTGCTGAACCTTATAAAGACTATATGACCACTTGGGAAGCCTGGGTGGATGTGCAAAATGGGGCGAATGTAGGAGGGTTAGAATCTTATAGTGATTGTCCCGCTTATCGGTTTATCACCACACCGCGAGATTTAGCCACTTATGTGCATTATGATGCTCTGTATCAAGCGTATCTCAATGCTTGTTTTATCTTGTTAGGATTAGGGATTGATTTTGACCCGGGAATTCCCTTCCAACAGGCAGACTACAGCGATAAACAACAAGGATTTGCCCAATTTGGCCCGCCCCATATTCTGACGTTACTAACAGAAGTAGCGACAAGGGCATTAAAAGCTGTTCGCTTCCAAAAGTTTAACGTTCATCGTCGTTTGCGTCCAGAAGCCGTGGGGGGATGGGTTCATCGTTATGCTAGCGGTCAACGGCAAGAGATTGAAGTCATGGAAACTTTAGTCAATGGCTTAGGTAAGGATTTACTCAAAGAAATTGCCCTACATAATCATAAACAAAACCAACGATTTGAAGATCGTAAAACCGATGATAATGGTGGCTATCAACATTCTTTTCTGTTACCGATGGCGTTTGCAGAAGGTTCCCCCATGCATCCCGCTTATGGCGCAGGTCATGGTACAGTCGCAGGGGCTTGTGTTACCCTGCTGAAGGCTTTCTTCGACCATGGGGCGCGGTTACCTTTCTGTTATCAAGCCAATGCATCCGGTGAACAGTTAGAAAAGGTTAATTGTCAGCCCTTAACTGTAGAAGGTGAACTAAATAAACTTTGTTCTAATATTGCGATTGGTCGTAACTGGGCAGGGGTTCACTACTTTACAGATTATATTGAATCGATTCGTTTAGGGGAACAAATTGCTCTGGGAATGCTGGAAGAACAAAAGTTAACCTATGGTGAGAATTTCTCGATGACGGTGCCTTTGTTTGATGGCGGCAGTGTTCGGATCTAATTAAAAGTTGATCGATTAATCTTGATTTACAGAGGTATTTCCCATAGAATATCTTTGTAAATTCTATTGTGTTAGTCTATAGCGAATATAGAATTAAGAGTGAGTTAGTTTTGTCGATCATTCTATCTACACCTCATCATCCAGCTTATCGGTTTATCACCACACTACCAGATTTAGCCACTTATATTTATTATCTCTATTTTAGAGATAGCGATCGCGATCGCAAAAAAAGACATAACTTCCCCTTTGTTAAAACTGGAGTTTAGACTAAAGATTGAATAATGACTTAATTCAAGAGGTAAACTCAAACAGACTAATCTAGTTGATTAAACGTAATAAGGGATTCCTTCTCTTCGCGCCTGAATCCTTACGGATTTAGTATAATGTATGCAGAAATTTCATAAACCAAACATCAATAGATTAAAATGCTACTTAAATTAGTTAAGAATGGAATAGCATCATTTTTGTTCGTCAATAGCTCAGGGACTTTTGTAGCTGTACAAGAGTTTGGTATACAAGGCTTCGGTTCTCGAATAGCAACAGTCAAACTTTCTAATAGCGCTTTAAGTAACTTGGGTTCTTCTTGG
>CAYNXM010000019.1:0-14372 GCA_964401105.1 uncultured Lyngbya sp.
ACTTTATACCACCAATGTTCAATTGGGTTGAAGTCAGCAGAGTAAGTCGGTAGAAACAGTAATTGGCACCCAGCTTGTTAAAAACTTTGGCGCGACGCAAACCGACACCGCCAAGTTTTCGCTTTTTCAATTAGCTCCCGAATTTTTCTAGATTTATGAAAAGGGGCATTATCCATCACAATAACTTGTCCTGGCTGAAGTTGAGGTAATAATAACTTCTTGATGCAGTCGCTCATGGGGGAAACCCGCGCATACCGCGCTCATCGCTTTTGTAACCCAAATTCAATCAATTGGGTACTACAATATCCGAGATCTACTAAAGGTGCAAAAAATTGGTTTTGACATAATGCTCCAATAATGCTTAACTCGCTGTGCGAGTTAAAGAACATAAGGATTTAACTCAGAAACAAATGGCTGAATTATGGGGAGATGATGCTACCCAACATGCATATAAGTTATGCTTGTCGAAAACTGGGTATTACTCGCAAAAAGAAAACCTATGGCTACTCGGAGCGAGATCAAGAAAAAAGAGAATAATTTCTCAAAAAACTAGCACAAAGTGATAAAAAAAAGTGTATATAGATGAGGCTGGCTTTGATAATAGAGAGGATTATCGCGCTCGGTTATAGCAAGAAAGGAGAAAGATGTTATGGCTTAAAGTCAGGAAAAAGAAACTAGTGAGTTAGCTGGATATCTGCACTAAAAGAAGGAAAACTCATAGCTCTTCTAACCTTTGAAGGGTCATGTAACAGAATTTTATTTGAGACTTGGCTGAACAATTGTTTGATACCTCACCTCGAACCGGGAGATCTTATTATTATCGATAATGCAATATTCATCACGGAGAGTATATCAAAGAAATTGTTGAAGCGGCTGGATGCGAAATTTGGTATTTGCCTCCATATTCACGCCTATTTAAACAAAATTGAAAACTGGTGGGCTGTGCGTGAAGACATGGATGAAACAGAGATTAAAGGAATTTAAAACAGTCAGAGAATGTGTAGATGCTGCATTCCAAAATTGTCAAGAGCGTATGCGCGTAGCGCTATAAATCTACGGACTGCACTAGAGAATATACCGATTATTATCAGCTTATTTATTTATTTTTGACTGTAAATATAACTATTTTGTTATCTATTATCTTAAAGTAAATTTTAGTAAAGTACTAAAATTTTGACAAAATTCATTGCTAATAACATTAGTTATAACTTTTTATTTACTGCCCTTAAATATTGATTTGTTTTACAAAAAAACTTTTAGACTTTACAAAAGCTTGAAGAACAATTCAGATTATGGTGATAGATTGATAATACGCAAGATTGCAATGTATTTCTTCTAATCTTTCAAATTAATCAAAAATGAAAAATCAACTGGATACTCAAGATTTTGATCGCCTTTGTTCTTTACTCACTGCATTAAATCTTTCTACAGATCTATTAGAAATTGAAGGATTAAATTCCTCTCAACAGGAACATTTACAAATTCTACGACAAGTTATTTTTCAGATTAATCGACTCTTCAATATCCTGGACTAATCCCCCTTTCGTCCTTGGCTGGATCCCTAACTAGTATCTCTTG
The DNA here is from genome assembly GCA_964401105.1 of uncultured Lyngbya sp. Taxonomy (GTDB): domain Bacteria; phylum Cyanobacteriota; class Cyanobacteriia; order Cyanobacteriales; family Microcoleaceae; genus JAAURB01. The sequence continues at coordinate 1,579 of CAYNXM010000019.1, forward strand.
ATACTGGATCAATAATCCAAAGTATTGTAAAGTAATATATAGTACTTTTAAAATTAACTGCTTTAAAGTTGACAAGCCAACCGAGTCGTGTTGTGCCGTTAACTCCTGTAACGCCAAGGAAATTATCTTCATGTCAGATCCCTCAATTCAGCAATCTCTCCATCATGTTGTCATTGTCGGTGGCGGGTTCGGTGGATTATACGCGGCTAATGTCCTCGGACGAGCACCGGTGAAGGTGACCCTAGTCGATAAACGAAATTTTCACTTATTTCAACCCCTGCTGTATCAAGTCGCAACCGGCAGTTTATCACCGGGAGACATTGCTTCTCCCCTGAGATCGGTCTTGAGTCGTTACAAGAATACTCAAGTGTTAACGGGGGAAGTGATTGATCTCAATCCCGCAGAGAATCAATTGACCTTGCGAGACGGTCAACTGAATTACGATACTCTGATTGTGGCAACAGGAGTCAGCCATCACTACTTTGGTAACGATCAATGGGCTGATGCGGCCCCCGGCTTAAAAACCGTTGAAGATGCCCTAGAAATGCGGAAGCGGATTTTTTCTGCTTATGAAGCAGCCGAAAAAGAATCAGACCCGGAGAAACGTAAAGCCTTACTTACATTTGTGGTCGTTGGAGGTGGCCCAACTGGGGTAGAATTGGCAGGGGCGCTGGCTGAAATTGCTTACCGAACTTTGCGAGATAATTTCCGCAGCATTGACACCTCAGAAACAAAAATTCTTCTGTTAGAAGGGATGGATCGGGTACTGCCTCCTTATACTCCTGATTTATCCAAGAAAGCAAAAGTTGACTTAACTGAACTCGGGGTGACAGTCAGAACAAAAACTCTCGTTACCAATATAGAGGGGGATATTGTTACCCTAAAATCAGGCGATCAAACCGAACAAATTGCAGCCAAAACGATTCTCTGGGCAGCCGGAGTCAAAGCATCACCCATCGGAAAAGCGATCGCTAATTCTACAGGGGCGCAATTGGATCGGGTCGGACGGGTAATAGTTGAACCTAATCTCAGTGTTCCCAAGCACCCCAATATTTTTGTGATTGGCGATTTGGCCCACTTTGCCCACCAAGGAGAACGACCCTTACCTGGTGTGGCTCCCGTTGCTCAACAGCAAGGCATTTATGTTGCCAAACTGATTCAGAAGCGCCTTAAAGCACAAACTTTACCTCCCTTCCACTATTCAGATTATGGCAGTTTAGCGGTCATTGGTCGCAACAAAGCTGTTGTTGATCTCAACTTTGCCCGTTTCTCTGGCTTTATGGCTTGGCTAGCCTGGGTGTTTATTCATGTATTCTTCTTGATTGAATTTGATAATAAGCTGATTGTGATGATTCAATGGGCATGGCGATATTTTACAGGCCAAGGAGGAGCTTGTCTGATTACTAATCTCGATCCAGTCGAGGAGAGTAAATCAGAAGAAATAGCCGACGGGTCTCCCTCCTCGGTGCAAGTGTCAGGGTAGTATCATTCTTTGATGTTGATGCTCAAATCTATCCCATATTCATTGTTTCAAAAGAAGCTCGGTATGGGATAGCTATTTTTTGATATCTGTGTGAGAGTATAATCTATTGTGCATCCGTAGTTACATAAGCTGTATTTCAATAACAGGAGTTAAAGCATTTAAGATTAATATATTTGTCAAACTTTTTTGACATTGTAAAGAAACGTTCTAAGTATTAATTGTACGAGTTTGCAGGGGTTGACAGTTCCCCGTCCGGTTTGGTATGATATGAGATATAGGCTATAATTGAACAGAGCTATGCCTAAAAACTTAAATTATCGTTAGTCTTCTCTGACGGAAAATGTTTGGCGTGACGGGAAATGTTTGGCGTGACGGGAAATGTTTGGCGCGCGCGCCAACCCGTCAAGATAGCCAACCCGTCAAGATAGCCAACCCGTCAAGATAGCCAACCCGTCGATTTCAAACCCTGATTGTCTCGATGAGCGATTGCCATAATACTCAGTTCAACTAACTTTAAAATCTTAGAGAAAGAACAGATATTGAACACTCTACTCAAGCCTGGGGTTGACAAAAGTACTAAATTATGCATTTTTTATCAAAATGAGCCAGAATAATAGATCTATTCTGGTTAAAGATTTTAATAATAATACCGATCTCATCATCGCCTGAAAACAGATCTAAAATGGGTTCTACGGAAGATATATTAAGAATCAACCATGGCATCACAACATCAAAAAGTGCGTCAGGTTGGTTATATTTCTCTGACGAATGTAGGGAGTTTTGCCTCCCGTTGTCCTATAATCAAAGCCAAATAGAGTCAAAATTGAGCCACGATGAGCCAGCTTTTAGATGGACGTTATCGAATTCTTGAAGTCCTGGAGTCAAATGAGTTAGGAACAACCTATCTGGCTCAGGATATTCGTCGTCCGGGAGAGTCCTTGTGTTTTGTTAAACATCTGCATTTAGCGGCTGAAGATCCGCAACTCATCGAAATTGCTCGTCGTCGGTTTCAACAAGAGGCTCAAACCTTAGAGAAACTGTCTCAACACGATCAGATCCCGAAGTTGCTCGCCTATTTTGAGGAATATCAGGACTTTTATATGATTGAGTCCTATATTGCGGGTCAATCTTTGATGAGCGAAATTGTGCCCGGTCATCCCCTCTCAGAATTACAGGTTACAAGTATTTTGCGGGAAATCTTAGAGGTTTTAAGCTTTATTCATCAAAGAAGGGTGATTCATCGAGATATTAAACCCAGTAATATTATTCGCCGTGAGTCGGATGGGAAGTTAGTTTTAATTGATTTTGGGGCAATTAAAGAAATCAATTTTGAGAACAATCATAACCCACCAACGGCTCGGATTGGTACGATTGAATATATGCCGGTTGAACAGTTTGAAGGTCATCCTCAGTTTAATAGCGATATTTATACATTGGGTATGATTGCCATTCAAGCATTGACTGGGCTTCCCGTTTATGAACTGCGGAAATTAAGGCAAAAAAGCGAGAATAATTCTCACGAAATTGTTTGGCGACATCTAGGGATTATTAGTTCAGAATTTGGAGATATTCTGGATAAAATGGTTTGTTACGATTATCAAGAACGCTATCAGTCGGCTGAAGAGATATTAGCAGATTTAAAAAAAATTCGCTATCATTCCCAAACCCTTACCAGTCGTCAGGAAACTTATCGAGAAGAAGTACAGCGTTGTGCCGATCATCGAGGCGATATTTCTCTAGTTGGGCGTAAAATTTTAGAGGAATTACGACTGAATTTAGAACTCTCTTTAGAAGAGACTGAAGCCATTGAAGATGAAATTCTTAATCCTTATCGAAAATATAAAGAAAAAGGAGAACGTTATGAACAGGCTGTGATTGCAGCCATGAAACAACAGTATCCTTTTAGTCCAGAAACTTGGGAAGAGTTGAAACGCCTGCAACAGGTTTTAGAGATTAATGATGATGATGCCGCTTATATTGAGGCTCAAGTTTTACCCCAATCTTGGTTTGAGCGTTTACGGAGTAGGACTATTCGAGATTTCTCTCTAAAGAATTTTGATAAAAACTCAAAAAAATCGAGTACTAGATATATTTTAATTTTTATTGGAATTTGTCTATTAGCGCTGCTGGGTTTATTTTTTGCAGGTTATCAGTACCTTCAGTGGCGAGAGGCTCGGCGACAACAACAGCAATTAGAGGCTCAAGAAGTTGAGCGAATTCAGAGTTTATTTAGTCAGAAAAAATATAATCTTTGTTTGAGTGAAGCGGCTAATATATCACAAATTTCTAGTCAATATATTGTAGCTCAGTCTCTCCAGCAAAAATGTCAAGATGCTTTAAATTGGCGGTTAGCAACACCTCAGGAATTGGGTCAACACTTGGGTGCTGTAGGAACAGTGGCATTTAGTCCAAATGGTAAAATGCTAGCGACAGGAAGTCGAGATCAAACCATTAAGTTATGGAATTTAGAAACCGGTGATTTAATTGAAACTGTAACCGGGGATGGCTCACCTATTTGGTCGCTTGATTTTAGTCCCAGTAGTTTAGAATTAGCAGCAGGAAGTTATTATTGGAGAATCTTAGAATGGAATTTAGAAACCGGTGAAGCCTATATTCCCTTACAACATAATGGTGCAGTTTGGTCCGTTAAAATTAGTCCAGATGAACGTTTAGTGGCGAGTGGCAGTAGCGATCAAACTGTCAAAGTTTGGGATAGACTAACAGGTAATGTTCTTTATAATTTTAACGATCATGAAGATATTGTTTATGCGGTTGACTGGACTCCCAATGGTCGAACGTTAGTTAGTAGTTCTAAGGATAAAACTATTAAAGTCATTGACTTGGAAACTGGAACAATTCAATATTCCCTGACCGGACATTCCGATCAAGTTCGGGCTGTAATAATTAGTCCAGATGGTCGGACGCTGGTGAGTGGTAGTTATGACGATACCGTAAAAGTTTGGAACTTACAAACGGGTGAACTTATACATACCCTGGTCGGACATTCTGGGGATGTTTTATCTGTTGATATTAGTCCGGATAATCAAATTATTGCTAGTGCTAGTAAAGATCGAACCATTAAATTGTGGAATTTACAAACAGGAGAGTTACTGAGTACATTCACAGGACATACTAATGAAGTTTATGCGGTTCGGTTTAGTCCGGATGGTCAAACTATTGCTAGTAGTAGTAAAGATCGAACGATTAAGTTATGGCGACGTTAACCTATTTATTTTTATGTTTTTATGTTTTTATCTTCTATCTGTTCAAATATTTCAAGATTTTTCAATTCGCCGAAACAGCTTTCTGTACGATTGACAATGATTCTGAATAATTTTACTATTTTAGAGATTAAGCAATGCTCAAATATTTACCTGCTTTAGATTTCAGCAATCTCAGCGGTTTATGATATTATCAAAGTATAGTGTTACGCGATCGCGCACAGGCAACAGCAGACTATGAAAGAGTTTATGCCTTAACGGCACGCTACGCGAACAGGATTTAAAAATGTCCTAACCATAGAAGGTAGTGCTATAACTCTAATTTTAAGATATCTTCTCAGACGATGATAAGATTAGCATTTTTATTAAAATCTTTAAATTGAAGGGTTGGCTTTGGACTCATCTTTTGAATGAATGCATATTTTACCTGAATTGTCAACCCCCGGCTTAATCAGAGATTTCAATATCTGTTCCTTCTCTAAAATTCTCAAGTCAGTTTAACTGAATATTATGGCAAATACTTATCGAAATAATCAGGGTTTAAAGACTATACCGACGAAAAATATAGTTTTTAGGCATAGCTCTGTTCGATTATAGCTTATATCTCATATAATACAAAATCTACCCTACCCTGTCAAGCCCTGTGAATTCGTATAATTAATCTCTGTCACTTCTCTTAACAATGTGACTAAAATTTGACAATTATATGGATTTTAAATATTTTTACTTTTATTGTGTAAACATAAATTATGTAACCAGGAATTTGAAGATGGATACCTGACTGATGATACTCTCTCACAAAGATCCGCTTAGGGGTTCTATAAATAATCTTTAATCTGTTGCTCGGAACATCATAATACTCAAAGCTTCTGGTATATTAGATCGAATTCGATAATTAGGGTTGAGATGTGATATACCTGCCCTGATTAACCTTTAAATTACTTGATTTTTTCATGATTTTGTGAGATCTGCTAATGAATTCTAACTCTAATTCTTCATATATTAATGTCAATGGTGTCAATCATTATATTAAATGGATTAAGTCTGCCAGTGTAACGGATACTCCCAAACCCGTAATGGTATTTTTACATGGCTGGGGAGGATCGGGTCGTTATTGGCACAGTACCGCCCAAGCTTTATCGGAGCAATTTGATTGTTTAATTTATGATTTACGTGGATTTGGAGGATCTAATCAATTAGGAGATTTGCCGATTCAATATAATGATCCGCGTTATGAATTAACGGAATATGCTCAGGATTTAGCCGACTTGCTTGATGCCCTCAATCTGGATCAAATCTATCTTAATGCTCACTCGATGGGTGGGTCAATTGCAGCGTTATATTTAAATCTACAACCCGAACGGGTAAAACGGGCAATTCTTACCTGTAGCGGTATTTTTGAATATGACGAGAAAACCTTTTCAACCTTTCATAAATTTAGCCGTTATGTTGTTCAATTTAGGCCGAAATGGTTAGCTAAAATTCCGTTAATGGATCGGTTTTTTATGGCAAGATTTCTTCATCAGTCTATACCCCCTGCCGACAGAAAAGCATTTCTCGAAGACTTTTTACTGGCTGATTTTGATGCTGCTTATGGTACAGTTTTAACTTCTGTAAGTCAAGCAGCAACAGAATGGTTGCCCCAAGAGTTTAAAAAATTGACTGTTCCTACCCTCCTTGTTGCTGGAGAATACGATATAATTATTCCGGCTGAAATGGGAAGGCAAGCGGCAGCCCTTAACGATAAAGTTGAGCTAGCTATTCTTCCCAAAACGGCGCATTTTCCCATGTTAGAAGATCCTGAAACTTATCTCAAAACAGTTCAAGAATTTCTCAACCAAACATTTCCCGTCACGCCAAACATTTTCCGTCAGTAGTTAATAAATCCTATAGTTTGCCAAACACCAACTTTATTCGGGGGACTGAGTTGAACTGGAAGATTCTGTTGCTGCTGGCTCTTCAGGGGGAGCAGAAGGGGATTGAGCGTTAAATAAATACGTCTGTGTGGTGGGGCCAACAACACCCGTTTCGGTAATGCGATTAGCCCGCTGAAACCGGATAACCGCTTGTTCTGTGAGGGGATCGTAAAAGCCATTAATTGGGCCTGTATAGAAGTTCAGTTGTCGTAACTTTCGCTGTACTTTTCGCACTTCTGTACCCACGTCTCCGAGTTCTAAATATTTATCGGTCACCCAAAGCGGATGAGAGCGAGTAGGAGTAGAGCTTCGGGATGAAGAAGCAGCCCTTAGGCGGGGTTTGATCTGAGCTTGCTCGTATACAGTGGAGACATCCAAGGTCGTTGTTGGTAAGAGCTGCTCCTGTTTTTGAGGATGAACCCGATCTTGAGAAGGGTTTGCATCAAATTCCTGCCCAATTTCGGGGTTAGGATGACCCTGAGATCGGAGTTTTCGCTGCAAATATTGACTGGCATCTTGATTTGATCTCAACTGGCGCTGGGGATGGTAGGGGACAGATGCAGTCGTCAATTGTTCTTTAATATAGCTGAGGGTGGTCGGGCCAACTATCCCCGTTGCTTCGATACCATTGGTGATTTGGAATTCTCGCACAGCAGCAGCGGTTTGCCGGTCATAAGATTGGGTAATTAAGCCATGATAATATCCCAATATCTGAAGTCGCTGTTGCAGTAAACCCACCGTTGCACCTACATCCCCTAGACGCAGAAATCTAGCAGGTAATAGGGCTGCCGTGGGATGAGCATCACCATAACCTTTACCTCTAGCATTGAGGGCTGCTAAAGTATCTTCTGTCACTAAACCAGTGGCGACAATTGAACATTGTTTTTGAAACTGAATCACTGCCTCACGGGTAATAGAACCAAAATAACCCGTCGCATGACTATGGAAAAAGCCGAGTTCTTTTAAACGGTTTTGTAAGTCCTTCACCCCAGGGCCTCGGTCGCCGACTCCTAAACCAATGAGATGTCTATCATTAGTGATGGGATGATATTCAGCATCAGGTTTGGGGTGAGGTTTGGAGTGAGATGTTGGCTGAGGATGAGCACTTAATTTTAAAGCCGATAGGGTCTGATCACCCACAATACCATCGGCCGAAAGACCATAATCGTGTTGAAATTGCAGCACGGCGCGGTGAGTAATTGGCCCGTAATATCCCGTGGCATTGGCATGGAAGTAACCTAATTCTCGCAGTCGTTGTTGCACTTGTTGGACTTGAGACCCGCCATCCCCAACCGTTAGCAGGGCTTGAGCGGTATCCGCAACACTAACAACCGTTAAAATAACCGCTAAAGACAGAAAGCCTTTGTAGGCATAGGTAGATAGCTTTTCGGAGTTAATACTATTGCAGAGGGTCTGCGACTGAGGGGGGGCTTCTGTTTCTAACGCCAGATGTAAATAAGCATAGGACTCTATCATGTTCTTAATCAATAAAATATAAAAGGGCAGTTCTTTTAACGGCTATGGCTTACTCATTTTATCATCGAAAATGGATTGAGCAAGGGTATTTTTGAGCTTAAAATCATCTACAAAATCATGGTAAAGTATTTAATAGCAATCCCAAGTCGTTTTAAAAATTATGTTTTAGGGTGTTCCCGAAGGGATTTGAGTTTGAGCAATAGTTATGAGTTGAATTGAAGTTTGGTAAATGTTAAAATGAACCGAATTAAATTATGTGTTTTGACAGTCTTATTGTCAACAGGAATCGGCGTTAAACCCAACCATGCCGCCACTGCCCCACCGTTGTCCGTACAGGTTCAGCAGGTAACAGACTGGTTCACTGGCTTATTTAATAACAATCAACAGGTGGAAACTAACCCGATGATTCCACCCATTACTATGTCAAACTGTTCTGTTGATTTATTGGGAGGCGCTTTTCCCGAGGGGGGTGAAACCGTTTATCTAGAACAAACGACAGGGGGGTTTCCATTTCGGACACGCTTTTATACTTTTAGTGATTCCCAGTCTCAGGTTAATTTAAGTGTTCGTAGTTTCTCAGATCCAGCCCCTTTATTCGGATTATGCGATCGCGCAGCATCTGAACAAGTGGTGAGCTTTTCTAATATTATCGATCAAAGCTGTGAGGTTCAGTTAGATTGGCAACCGGGTGTTTATATCGGCACAAATGACCCCGAGGGTTGTGTGACAAATTCCGGAGGGAAGGTCATTTCTGATATTGAAATTACGGCTAATACCATCGCTTCACTCGATCAAATTTTTGATAGTAATGGGGCTGTATTGTTTGCAACACCAATTGATTTTCGTCGAGCGGAAACAGTGAATGAACCTTCAACTCAGTTAGGACTTCTAACTTTAGGAATTTTAGGATTTGCTCTAGCAGTTAAAAGTAAATCGGGGAAGTTTATTAATTAATAATCAGTGAATTTATGCTATAATTTCAATCATTCAAAGATTGCCAACAACCAATTACAATTTGACGAATATCAGGATCGGCTTGTAGATCTTGGGGTGTCATTGTGTTTAATGCCTCTAGCTTTTCATCCGGAAGTAATAAAATTTGATCCACAGTACAATTACAATAGGATTCAGCTTGAGTCAATGGAATGCCGATTTGAGTGGTTCCAGATAAACAGCTTTCGAGATAATCTGTTTTAAATTGCTGATTTTTGTCTTCTATGAGGGAATTAGCAACTGGGGTAGTTGATAGGATGCCTGCGCCGAGGAGCAACAGGGCAATAGAAATGAGATGACTCATGAACCGCAGTGTATTCAGCATGGGGATGATAGAAACAACAGCAACAGCAATTGATATCATTCTTAGACAGCAGATCGCGGTATTAAGTTCATCTTTGGGGAAAGGTTGCTTACAATAGGATAGAGATTGTTATTGTTTGTCAATTTAATTCATAATGAGTAGCCATTCATCTCCGACAGATTCTCAACCCAAAGCATTAGGGACTCGCTGGAAAAATTTCTTGATTACTCTGGTGGCAATTAGCTTGAGTGTAGCGATTTTTTTAGGATTGAGAACCGATTTAACCTCAACTTCTCTACCGGAGTTAGCCCAAACTGCTACTCCTATTGATGTGGCTTTAGAGAATGGCAAACCTACGTTAATGGAATTTTATGCCAACTGGTGTACAAGCTGTCAGGCGATGGCGGAAGATATGGCACAGTTGCGTCAGCAATATGGAGATCGGGTCAATTTTGTTATGCTGAACGTTGACAACAGTAAATGGTTGCCAGAGGTTTTAGAGTACCGTGTTGATGGAATTCCTCATTTCGTCTTTCTCAGTCAGCAAGGAAGCGCTATTGCTCAAACAATTGGAGAAATTCCCCATTCGGTGATGGCAGCCAATTTAGATGCTCTGATTGCTGAAAATCCCCTTCCCCATGCCACTGCAACGGGTAAAACTTCTGCTTTTGAAACCTCTATTCAACCAGCCAAAGAACAACAGATTAATCCTCGCTCTCACAGTAGTCAATCTGCTTTATGATAGGAAACTGGGAAATAGGCAACACAAAATTGTTACAGTAACCAAGTCTTGCTAGCAAAGTCCTCATTTCCTCCAGGTTGAGTCAAGGCGTGTTCAGGACGATGCACTAACTGGGGGAGCTGTGTCAAACTTGTTTTTTGGGGTTGAGTGGGTTTAATCGTTGTGGATGCTGTTTTAAAGCTTTCAAGCTCTTCTACTAACTGATAATTTGCCTCAGATAGCTGTAGGGCTGTGTTTTGGGCTTCTTCTAACTCTTGTTTTAATGCTTCAAGTTGTTCTGAATTTTGCTTCAACTCCATGACTAATTCCTCTTTATCCTGTAGCAAGGCTTGCAACTCCATGACTTTCTCTTGTAGTGTACATTCACTATCTTGAGCTTCTTCCAAGGTAGACTTTAACTCAGATACCATCTGTTCTAAGTCAGCTTTAGTTGGATTTTTACGACGAGTTGATGGGGATGAGGCTTGAGTCGGCTGGGTTTGGGCTGCTGACTCAATGGGTTGCTGAGGTTTTTGCACCTCTTCTCGAACAATATCTCCTAGACTTTTTTTATTTGCCATCGTCCTGCTTTGCGTGACACTACCCATGCTGTAGAAGCACAAATTACTCAGATTAAGCTGATACTGACGGGTTGGCTAACGCCAAACATTTTCCGTCATAGCCTGAGTTTTCTGTCGCTCTATATTAACTGTACAAGAATATTGCTAATTCCAGCTTAATTAATTATTTCAGAGATTTTTTATCCTGATATTTTCGAGACTCATCACAAGTTTGCTGATATTGCAACAGTCGCTTGACAAAATTTAGATCTGTTTTTGTGACCTTTATCTATTATACTACTGAACAGGTAGCACTTACGTCACGTTATGAACAACCTGGGTTTATACGCAGAGCGTCAACCGTAGGAAAGCTGGTGTGTAAAAGTTTAGGAAAAATTGACTATCATCGACACGCATTAACCCAGTCTGAATCAATTTATGATAGTGCGTAAGTCCTAAATTTTGTTAAGTTATTGAGGATTAGGGCTATGCCGAGAAAGAAAAAACGTAGTGTTTCTTCCTTGAATCCAAGTAGTAAGGTGAAAGTGGGAGTATCTCTAACTTCCGCCAGCGCAAAGCGGTTAAATGATGCAGCACAGCAACTCGGAATCTCCCGTTCTGAGTTTGTAGAACGAATGGCTCAAGGGGAATTTACTATTTCTCATGACGGTACACCCCAAACGACTGTATTAGAAACAGATCAAGATTCTGACAATCCAACAGTTGAAATAGATAGCACAGAAAATCAGGAAACAGCAACTTCTTCTACTTCGCCAGAGTCAGTTAATACTGTTGATCAAACTGAAGAACAGCTAAAACTTTATACTGAAAAAATCCAGACTTTAGAAACTCAGTTGAAACAAAGTATTCCTGAAGAAAAGTATAATGATTTACAACAGGAATTACAACAACATCAACAAACCATTGAAAATCTACAACAACAAGTTCAACAAGTCTCATCTTTAGAAACTCAGTTGAAACAAAGTATTCCTGAAGAAAAGTACAATAATTTACAACAGGAATTGCAACAGTACAAGTCTACAACAGAAAGCCTCAGACAGCAACTTCATCAAAGAGTATCTCAAGAAGCCTATAATCAATTACAGCGTCAAACAGAACAACAAAATCAAACGATTGAACAATTGCAAAATCAGGTTATTAAACTCAATGCATTAGCCAGTATTGGTCAAGCCCAAACTCGTAAATGGCAAAATCGTAGCTTCTAGCTATTAAATTTAGCATGAACAATATAGCCAGACGACTTGATTAGTAAAAAACCCCTCAATCAAAACCCCCAAACGGTTAGGTTGGGGGCTATTATTGAAAATTGATTCCTATTTGCTATCTGTCATTGTGCTTGAGGTGGATAGAGTTTAGAGGGAGAACATCAGATATTTTTTTTAGATCAACTCTCTAATTATTGCTTGAGAAAAGGGGAGTTGAATTCGCTTTAATACTGAGTCAAACCATGCTCTTAGTTTAGCTTTTTTCGTAGTAGTCTGTTCTGAATTTGAAAGGTCTTCTGGAATAGTCATAGATTCTATTCCTTGTGGTTGAGTTACCTCAACAGATTCTTGTTTAAAAAATGGTAATTGAATCCGCTTTTTAATAGAATTAAACCACCCTTCTGATTCAGGCTGTTCTAACTGAAGTTCTTCAGGACTATCTTCTGCAACCACATCTAGAGTTTCATTAACTTCAACAATCTCTTCGGGAATATCAGTAAATTCCTCTTCTATTACTGTTTCTTCTTGGAGTGGTTCTTCAATAACAATCGGAGTTTCAGATGTTTCGTCTATTTTGATGAGTGGTTCGTCCATAGGTTCTTCAGCAGTTATCTCAGCCGCGTCAGAGTTATCAGCTTCAATCTGATTAACTTCAGGTAATTCTTCCTCAACAATTGGTTCAACTACTGCACTATCTTCTTCAGTAGCTTCTTCTACAGCTTCTTCAGTCACTGTCTCAGCCGTGTCAGACTCATCAGCTTCAATTTGACTAGTTTCAGGTAATTCTTCCTCAACAATTGGTTCAACTACTGCACTATCTTCTTCAATTGCTTCTTCTTCAATGATTTCCTCTACAGAGTCCTCAGTTTCATCTATAATATCTTCGACAGGTGA